>JAQYWN010000009.1 GCA_029379265.1 Rhizonema sp. NSF051 | reverse complement strand
CCCTTTTCCTGCACCCTCTTGACAAAAGTGCAATTGCTTTAACCTCTCACGGATGTTCTCTGATAGACAGCGCCCCGCTAACATCAGATGAAGAAGATTATCTTAATATTTTAGGCACTTTAGTTTACGAGTATGAAAAAACACAAGAGCCTGTGCCTGATATTTATGGAGTCGATCTACTTAAGGTTTTAATAGAAGAAAATGAGTTACTTCAAAAAGATTTAGTACCCATTTTCAAAACAGAATCTATTATATCGGCTGTATTGAAAAAGGAACGCAAATTAACAACTAGACACCTTGAAGAACTGGCAGAATTTTTCAAGATTTCACCTGCTGCTTTCTTCCCAAATTGTCTGAATAATTAGTTATACGTTATTCTACTATGGCGATTTTGTATGCAATCGTTGACAAATGATTGTAACACGCGGCACATTGCAATAACTTCCGACTTCAACACTTTCGAGTTCGGTAATTCTAGCTAAGGTATTCTGGATTTCCTCAACCAATAATTCATTCAATATCGCCTTGTTACCCGGTAGCGCCGGGTTCTTTGACTACCGGGCTTTCAACTTTCGCCACAGTTTCTCCATCTGTGATCGCAACTCGTTAAACCGTGCCTTTATCGGCTAATAATTAACTCTAAAACCGCGTATTGTACTCAATTGCTGCACGAGTGTCATCAGATAGATTTGTAGAAGTACGCACGCGAATTTTGGAATTCAATCGGTAGTTAACCCCGAATTGAGGGGGATCACTCGTTGTCAAAATCTTGAGAACAGAAAAGTAAAAATTGCGATTTATATCGACTCCTGCTTCTGCCGCCAAATCCAGGGAAGAAGAGGAAGAACTTGAGGTAGAGGCATTTCTCCTTGTATTTGTCGTGTCATAGGAAAGCGTTGGGTAGAGACGGAATTCGCTCAAGCCTAGCGCATTACCAATTTGGCTAAAAGTTTGTTGAATATTGAGCGCTGAACTTGCTAAGTTGGCAAGTCCTAAGGTACTATCACCACGTCCTAGCGTTTGTATAAAGGTACCACCAAGTAAGGCAACAATTTCTGATTTGCTATATGAAGGATTACTTGTCAGTTCCAAACCGTTGTTGATTTGACTGGCAGGACCTTGAACTCTAGCATCAACACTAACACTGTTGACAGTGTCTATATTTGTAATTATGGATTGGTTAATTTCAGACGAAAAAGGTGTGGTTGTGGTGGTAAACTGTGAGGGGTTTGCATCTAGTACCTTGGTTGTTAGGCTGATATTCAAATTCGGATCACGAGGTTGACTGGCAGTAAAAGTTGCTGTTTGTCTGGAGTTACGGGCAAGAGTAAACTGGGTAGAGAACAAATTCAAGCTTCCTCCCGTTAACCGGATCGTTCCCTCTGGTACAGGAGCCTTTAACGGACCGTTGACAGTAAGGGTACCAGTAGCTTGAAAATTAAGAATCGGTGGACGGGTGATGTCTACCTTCTGGCCCAGCGTCAACCGTAGATTGTTAAACTGTGGTTGTGGCGTTGTGTCATTAGCATCAGGAGTGCTAGGCTTGGTCTGTTTAAGCAGCTCTTTTACATCTGGTGTAATGCTAAGAGAGTTGCTGTCGCTAAGGGAGGTAGCGTTGGCAGATGCCAGTAGCAAGACCTGACCATCTGCTAACTGTACGTCACCGCTAATTGTCGGATTAAGAGCAGAACCAGTAATCTGTACATCGCCGTTCACACCTCCTTTATACAGTCCCTTGAGGTTTACCGCTAATTGGTTGAGGTTGACATTAAGACCATTATTTTTCGTCTGGTCGTTATTGAAAATAGGAAGTTCCCCTTTTACCGCTACGGTACCTTGGCTAAATTTACCTTGGAAATTTTCCACTACAACCTGGTCAAGATTAAACCGTGCGCTGCCTGTAACATTTGTGAGTTTTTCTGGCAAAGCTTGTGCAGAAAATGTGGCATTGTTGATAGAGGCAAATCCATTAACCAAGGGCTTTTGTAGAGTTCCGCGTACCGTCAGGTCAACTTGTCCCTGACCATTGTCAAAGACCACCTGATTCGTGAACAGGTTCAATAATGCCAGTCCCTCATTTTTGACATTCACTTCGAGACTAATTTGATCGGTCTCTGGTGCCACGGACGCAAAAGGTAGTTTGTAGGGGATACTACCAGCAATGGTTAGAGGTTCCGCTCCAGAAACTAAGACTTTACTGCCGAAGCTCAAGCGGCCTTTATTGTAGCCAAAATTAGCTGTGGCTGATTCCAGTGGCTTCTGATTCAAAGTTGCGTCGGCTATTTGTAATTGACCTTGTGCTTGCGGATTATCAAGACTGCCTGATATAGCTGCTGTCGCGTCGAGATTACCTGTTAAACCAAATGGCAGTTTGACAAAATTATTTAACACCTGTATAGGAAAATTGGCGACTTGCAACTGACCTGATTCCACAGTGCTACCAATTTTCCCCGTGAAAGCAATCAGCCTTTTGTCCGACTCGATTCGCAAAGGTTGCAACGTTAGTACACCTTTTTCAAAGCCCCCCCTCGCAATCAGCTGCTCTACTTTATAGAGGCGATCTGGTTCGTTCTCTTTACCCCACACAATATTTTGACTGTTGACATTAAACTGCGCGCTCAGTCCGTTAGCTGAGGCCGTATCTACACTTGCCTCAGCGTTAAAAGTTCCTTTTAAATCAGCTAAATTAGGTATTAAAGAATTATCGCGTCGCTGTTGAAGCTCTCTTGTTCGCAGTGCTTCAATTTCAGCAAAGCGTTGTAGCTGAGTATATAAAGGCTGCTCTGGCAACCCTACACGATCAGTACTGATATCAGCTGCCTTGCCGTAGATTGGCGCTGTCATTGAAGGTTTTCTGAAATCTTGCAAGTCGAATAGCTGTAGTGCTGTCAAGACATCTTGGATTTGTCCCTGAGTAACGTTGACTTTACCTTGCACTCGAGGACCTTTAGGAGTTTGGGTGAGAGTTGCTGCAAGAGCATAGCGACTGTTACCTTTGTTAAATTCGCTACTTATCAAGTTAGCCGTACCATTATTGTAGCTAAATTGTGCTTGCAAGCTGTCACCAACAATGCGACCAACTTGCGGTTTAGCGACAGCCACACTCCCCACCGTGGCATATGTCTTCTTATTTACCTGAAAATTTCCATTTAGCAACCCGGCAAGAGTTGTTGTACCGAGACGAGTATTGGGAGGCGGTGTCAATTTCAAAATCGCCAAGGGGAAGTTGTCTACTTTCACAGCTAAATTATCCCCTTGGGATTGTCCTTGTGCTATGGCATTCTCCCACCTCACAGTAAAAGATTCCGGGCTATTGTTAGCGTCTAAACTGGCGGCAATGCGATCGCGAGTTCCTGTCAAGTCTAAAGACGCACCTTGTCCCCGTACTGCCTGAACATTCCCACTTAACGCAGGTTCAAAAGCCAAATTATTCACCACCAAGTTTCGCAACCTAAGTTGCCCTTGAACATTCGGCACAGGGAGCTTACCCGTAACTTGTCCGCTAAAGTCTGCCATTCCTGTTAAAGCCACTAAACTAGGAAGCTTGACAGGTAACTTTTGGAGATTGTAATTTTGAGCTTGGACGTTAAGATTTATATCCGTAATTTCCGGTACTCCGGCTTTCTGTGCATTGGCTAATATGTAACCACTTACGTTTAAATCGCGAGCCGTCGCACGTTGGAGGGCAAGCTTTTCTCCATCCCAATTGATCACTGCCGTCAGTGGTTCAGAGAAACCAGGAATACCTTTGGATAACTGTACCTGCCCAGCCGCCTGTATATTTTTGAGAGACGCTAAATTCTTGGTGTCTAAAATATTACCTGCCACCTGGAGCTTACTACCCAACTGACCCTGTAACTGTGGTGAAAACCGATTGAGTTCTACACCTGAAGTCGCAATTTCAGCTTGATACCGACCTTCGGTCAATTGGATATTGGAAGCAGTGACTTTGCCACCTGCAACATTCAGTTGTGCTTCCCCTGTAGCTTGGAGAGTTTGTGGTTGGACGGACTCTGCCGAGCCTGCCACATTAAACTGACCGGTTAAACTTCCTTGAAATTGCTTGGGGACTTGTGGTGCTAATTGCAAAAGTTGCAAATCATTCGCTTGGACTCGTGCTTGATAAACACCTTCCGCTAGTCGGATGTTTGAGACGTTTACTCTACCACCACCAAGCGGCAAACGGGCAACGCCAGTAGCGCGTAAGTTTTTGATGTTCAGTGCATTTGTATTTCCCGCAATTTGGAACGTACCCGCCAATGGGCCGCCTAGTGCTGGCGGTGCCTGTTTCAAGATCCGTCCCAAATGGAGATTATCTGCTACAAGTTGTGCTGCAAAGTTTTGGTCTTGTAGCTGCACGTTAGAAACCGCAACTGTCCCACCCGCAATTTGTAGTTTAGCGTTTTCAGTACGAATACTACTGATTGTAAACGGCCCTGTGTTGCCTGAGAGTAGAGCACGACCGTTGAAGCGTGGATTATTCAGAGAAATATTTTGCAATTGACTGGGGTTGATGAAGCGTTCCGCCTCAATCTGGGAAGCATCAACGATCGCTGTATATTTCTGGTTTGCCCAACTTCCAGACCCTCGTACCGTACCACCTGCTACATTAAAAGCAACATCGCGGAATAAGAAGGACTTATTTTGAGTGATAATTGTCGCCTGTCCGTTTGTCGGGTAGGTTGCATTGGGTGCTTGCAATTGCACTTGTGTTTGAACTTTACTCGGAACACCAGTTACTTTGGCTGTGGCAGAGACAATGCCGAGTTTTAATGGGGCTTTGATGTCGTAAGCGGAAGCGATCCCGTCACCGGAAAGATTTTTTGCCGTGAAATTCAAATCCAACTGCGGAATTTTACTCAGTTGTTGGATTGTACCCCCACCCGTGACTTCACCACCGATTGTGGGTTGTGCTTGAATATCGTTGAGGCTAATAACTGATGCTGTAGGGGAATAGACAAACTTGCTGCGGAAGCTATTAAGATTAACTTTATCGACGATGGCAGGCTTGGTACTCGTCACCGTGCCTTTAAGAATTGGCTGAGTGCTTGCGCCCACAACTTGTACATCGGCTTTAACTTCCCCAGCAACAGACACGGGTAGTTTTAATTTGAGTGTTTCTTGGGCATTAGCAAGACTGACTGCATTAACACGCGCTGCTATCTTGTAACCAGTCTTGGTATCAATAGTCCCATTAGCCACCAGAGGTATTTTCCCGAAGCTTGTCCTCATATTTTCCAACTGCACTTGGGTTCCCTGAAAGCGGAGGTTTCCTTGGGAATTGATAAACGGCTGTGGTGCTTTGGGAACTTGAGCTTGAACTCCTTGGACACTGGCGCTTCCTTGGATGGAAAATTGTTGCTGTTGTTGTGGTGTGTAGTGGACGTTCAAGTCGCCTTGAACTCGACCTGCCTGTAATTCTAATGGTAATGTGACTAAGCGACCGATATCAGCCGCAACTAAATCTTGCCCTCGCAGTTGTAAGTTTGATTCTAGAGTTTTTAGTCGTGCATCTCCTAGAATTGAAAAGTTTCCACCACTATCTGCTTGTCCGCCAACGTCAAATTTAGCCAACTCATTGTTGTTAAGTAGCTGTGCAGAACCATTCAGTTGGGAAAAGGTGACTGGGGTTGAGGAGAGAGTAGGAGATGGTGTCTTTGGATATGGTAATAGGGCTACTTTGGCATTGTGAAGCCAAATTTTGTCTAAAACAGTTTTAATTGGTCCTTGTTTACCTGGTGGAGCTAACTTAGTGTTAATCCAGCGCCCTTGTTGGTCCTGTTGAAGATAAACATCAGGATCAACTAGGGTTACGTCTAGTTTTAACGTCCGATGAAACAGTAACTGTAATGGATCAAAACCTACCTCCACACTATCGACCGAAGCCCTAGCCGGATCTGTAGATGTTGCCGGAACCGCTGAAGCCCCAAACTCTAATCCTGTCAGCGAAATTTCCTTCACTTCACCCAGTTTGACAGGACGGTTAAGTGTTGTGGTGAGACTGCTTTCTGCTAAAGGCACTAAATCTTTGTGAACAAAAACCCACAAACGCCAAGCACCGCCTGCAAGTCCAACCAGCGCCAGACCGCCCAACGCAAAACTGCCACGACGAACCATCAACCACTTACGGTTATTATTATCGGAATTGGACTGATTCTCTGGATTGGGAGAGTTAGTCATTTCATCTCACCACTGACTCACCGGATTTAGCTGGCACCCTATTTGTTGATGCCATTTTATTAGGATAACTGACTATACCAAATTGAGTCATTCAATTTTGGATTTTCTATGACTGATGCGCGGATTTTTAGATTGATTCTACTGATGAATCTGTTTGCTCTGTAGCATGAAGGGAGCATCGGTTAGCAAAAATTATGTCAATAAGCATCTTGTTAGACTAAAAAAAGATTAAGAATATTAACAATTATATTCCTCTGCTCAAAAGTTTGCACTCCATCTAGGAATAAAAAGAGGGTGTCCACTTTACTGTAGAATATTGACGGTTGACTGAAGTTCCTGCTTGTTTGTAAAACTTAATAATGAGTGAAGAGACTGGAGGTTTGGTACATGATGTATCAGTCATGTTTAATATAGATAAAAATTAGATGCTTACACCCATGCGTATCTTTGTGTTGATTTTCAATGCTCGAACAGAAAATGAGGGAATTCACACAGTTCGGGTGGGCGATCGCAACAAGATTCTGATGTTTGAGTCGGAAGACGATGCCACACGCTTTGCCCTAATGTTAGAAGCTCAGGATTTTCCTTCACCGAAAGTAGAAGAGATTGATTCTGAGGAAGTTAAGCAATTTTGCCAAAGTGCTGACTATGATTGGGAAATAGTTTCAGAAAATACTGGTATTGTCCTTCCTCCAGAAACTAACCTTGAAGAAACTGACTGGAAACCAGACTCCGAGGTAGAGAAAACCGATCCCCAACCGAAAGCGCCAGAAAAGCAGGAATTGTCTGATGCCGAACTAGATAGTCTTCGTCGTAAATTAGAGGGGTTGTTGTAAAAAACATCCCCGACTTCTATAAGAAGTCGGGGATGTGTTAAAAGGAACGTGGTTAGTTGTTAGTTGTACGCCCTTGAACGTATTATCAACTAACAACTAATAACCCACGGACAAACTACAAATGACATTGCAAGAACGCGGGAATCTTTTAACAGAGCAGATCAACCCTAGTAGTCTTAATTTAGACCAGATCAGTTCAATAGAATTGGTGCAACTGTTTAATAGCGAAGATGAAAAGGCAGTGGCTGCAGTTGTCGCGGCTAAAGTTGAGTTGGCTCAAGCAATAGACATAACAGCAGAGCGTTTACGTCAAGGAGGACGCCTATTTTACATTGGTGCGGGAACGAGTGGTAGATTAGGGGTTTTAGACGCAGCTGAATGTCCACCTACTTTTTGTACACCGCCAGAGTTGGTACAGGGGATTATTGCTGGTGGTGCTGGCGCACTCGTTCGCAGTTCTGAAGATTTAGAAGATCGTGCCGAAGATGGAGAAGCGGCGATTCGAGAGCGACAAGTTACGCAGATGGACGTCGTTGTGGGTATCACCGCAGGCGGGACAACGCCTTTTGTCCACGGGGCATTAAATGCTGCCTGTCAACGGGGAGCGACGACTATTTTTATCGCTTGTGTTCCTATCGAACAAGTCAAGAGCAACGCTGAAATCGATATTCGCCTGTTGACAGGACCAGAGGTGCTAGCGGGTTCAACACGTCTGAAAGCAGGTACGGCAACAAAGCTCGCTTTAAATATCCTTTCTACAAGTGTGATGGTTAAGCTGGGCAAAGTTTACGGCAATCGCATGGTAGATGTGGCGGTGACAAATCAAAAGTTACGCGATCGCGCTTTGCGAATTTTGCAAGATCTCACAGGCTTGAGTCGTGAAGCTGCGGGTTTGTTACTAGATCGCAGTGGCAAGTGGGTGAAGTTAGCACTCTTAATGCATTGGACTGGTTTAGAAAAAGAAGAGGGCTTGGAGCTATTATCACAATATCAAGGTAATGTCAGGGCCGCAATTGCAGGAATTAAGGAAAAGTAAGCAATTAGCCTTCAGCTACCGTCTATTAGAAATTCGGGAAGGAAAAGCTGAAAATTCAGCCCAAACAAATTAACGCAGTTGTCGAAAGCATGATCGCAGAACATGTCCGTATCAATAAATCTTTGCTCACTAAGTCTGTATTTTTTAGAAACCTGCGTATCGGCATGGGAAAGACCGTTAACTAGGTCAAGGTTAAGGCAGGCGATCGCAGGCGCTTAAATTAATGTTGTCAGTAAACACGAGTTCAAGAGAATTTAGCCCCCCTTTTTAAGGGGAGCCGACGCTGCCTGTAGGAGGGTCTCCCGAACTCACGGCGACTGGCATGGGATGCTCCCTCTTCGCGACTGTGAACAACTTAGTACGCTCTAGCAAAGATGACTTGTTGATTTGTAGGTTTTCCAGTGTAAAAGCATTTACCCATGCCTTCCTGGTCTAAAGGAATGCAGCGACTTGTTGCTTTTGTTTCTTCTTTGATTTTCTCCTCATCATCCGGACTGCCATCAAAGTAGGCTATGTAGAAGCCTGGTTTGTTCTCGATAGAATTCTTAAATTCTTCATATGTGGAAATTGTATAAGTATGCTGACGCTGAAACTCCTGAGCTTTTTTGAAGAGATTATCTTGAATTTCATTCAACAATTCTTGAATGCGAGATTCAAGCTCATCTTGAGGTATTATAATTTTCTCTCCTGTATCGCGTCTCACCAGTACAGCATTATTCTTTTCTATATCTCTTAGACCAATTTCCAGTCTGATAGGGATACCTTTCAATTCCCAATCATTAAATTTGAATCCAGGACTCAAATTTTCTCGGTCATCAAGTTTGAATGAAAAAGCTCCTAGTTCTTTAAAGCGTTTCTGTATTTGTTGGAAGCAAGAAATTACTTTTTCTTTCTCAGCTTCTTTCCGATAGATAGGAACACCAATAACTTGTAAAGGTGCTATCTTTGGAGGACAAATAAATCCTTTATCATCCGAGTGAACCATGATTAAGGAGCCAATTAATCTTGTCGTGATTCCCCAACTTGTTGCAAACGGATACTGACGAGTTCCATCAGCCGCCAAATATGTGACGTCAAAAGCTTTCGAGAAAGTCGTTCCGAGGTTATGACTTGTTCCAACTTGGATAGCACGTCTATCCTGAGTCATGGTTTCAATTGTGTAAGTATGTTCGGCACCAGGAAACTTTTCGTTCTCAGTCTTACGTCCGGCAAACACTGGTATTGACAAATACTGTTCTACAAATGTTTTGTAAACTCCCAGCATCTGCTTGGCTTCTACTTCAGCCTCCTCAGGAGTAGCATGGGCTGTATGACCTTCTTGCCAGAGAAACTCGGTCGTGCGGAGAAAAGGTTTTGTTCTCATCTCCCATCGACAAATATTCGCCCATTGATTTAAGAGAATGGGTAGATCTCGATAACTTTGAATCCAATTTCGATACGCTGACCAAATAATAGTTTCGCTTGTAGGTCTGACAACAAGTGGTTCACCAAGTTCAGCATCAGGATCTACTCCGATTTGTCCTTCTTCATCAAGTTTTAACCGATGGTGGGTCACCACGGCACACTCTTTAGCAAATCCGGAAACATGCTGTGCTTCTTTAGAAAAAAAACTTACAGGTATGAATAAAGGGAAGTAGGCATTGACATGATCAGTGTCTTTGAACATTTTGTCTAAGATTTGCTGCATGTTTTCCCAGATAGCATATCCTTCTGGTCTGATAATCATGCAACCGCGAACATTCGAGTCCTCAGCGAGTTTAGCCCTCTCTACAATATCTAAATACCAGCGAGAATAATCTTCGTCACGTCTGGTGATTCTGAGCGCATCAGCTTTGTCATTTGCCATCAAGCTATTCCTCTTGAAACGAAAAAGTTATCAAACTTTAACACTTTACGGGCTAAAGCCACGGAGATTTTAAAGACTTCGCAGTCATTATATCTTGGTTGCCCTGATTTCCCGGTTCACCTTCAATGAATGGGATGAGCTTGTGGAGTGCTATGCTTAGATGCACGTCAGCTTATTCTTCAAGTGATTTAGCTGGTAATTCGACTGCTGTAACATCAATTGTGCCTTCTGGCGTGAAGCGCTGAAAATGCCCCTGTTGCACCAATAACTGTTCTCCACAGTTAGGACATTGTAACTGTATGTTATTTAAACCACTAAATTCATGTCTACAGACAGGACAGTGATCGCTCACCAAATTGTATTGCAGCCACCAGCGAAACCCAAAAAATGCGACAATGGGCGCGAAGAAAAGCAAACCAACTATAATTAGTAAAGAGTTAACCAACCAACCGCCAAATGAAGCCAGCAACCATATAACTGCTAACAGGGTTAACCAAGGGCGGAGATTAGACAAATTAAACTGAAAAGTTTTGAAGCTCATTTTTTAAATGTCGTCTTGCTCTCCCTCTAGGATAGCGAGTTTAATCAGGACTCGATAGATTTACCAGCAACTCATTATGGTCTGGAGAATAACCATCAATTGGGCGGCAAGTGTTTGAGAAACTTAGCTCTTACATGCTCCCACATCTGCTCAGACAATAAGTGCCCCTGATTCTCCTCAATAAAGTAAGTAAAGCTTTGTTGACAATTTTTATAAGCCTTCTCAATTTTTTCTATAGCTATCCTGACATCAAAAATCGGACTATGTCTATCCTCAGTACCGAAATTGAGGTGTAAGGGACGAGGAGCAATAAGCGCCACAATGTCCGGTGTATCTCCGTATTGGTTCAAACCGGGAATGAAGATCCCGAATCCAGCGAGACGACGATTTTCGTGGATAGCAGAGTAGGTGGGTAATGCACAGTTTCCCACAAGGCACTTGAGTCGTGTTTCCCAAGGACCAACAAGCCATGTGAAAATTGAACCAAGCGAATGACCGTAACATCCTATTGCGTCGGCATTCACATCGGATCTCCAGCACAAGTAGTCGATAGTATGAGTAACTTCCCTGATTTTTCCCTTGCCGGATATCAAGTTGAACGCTTGCTGGGAGAAAATCGCGACGGTGGTCGCGTCACTTACCTGGCGAATAATATAATGACTCAGACCCCTGTAGTGATTAAGCAATTTCAGTTTGCAAGATCTGGTGCCACTTGGTCAGACTACGATGCACATCACCGGGAAATTCAAGTGTTGCGACAATTGGATCATCCAAGCATTCCCCGTTACCTTGATTCCTTTGAAACCCCATCTGGTTTTTGTTTGGTACAAGAATATATTCGAGCTAACTCCCTTGTGGAAACGTACAATTGGACACCTAAGCAAATTAAGCAAATTGCTAAGGCTGTTTTAGAAGTTTTAGTCTACTTGCAATCAGCAGATCCCCCAGTGATTCATCGCGATATTAAACCCGACAATATCTTGGTTAACCGTCAGGAGAAAAAGGTTTATCTGGTCGATTTTGGGTTTGCTCGTATAGGTGGTGGAGAAGTGGCAGTTAGCAGTGTGGTTAAGGGCACTTTAGGATTTATGCCACCAGAACAGATGTTCAACCGTCAGTTAACGGAAGCATCAGATCTGTACAGTTTAGGTGTGACGCTGGTGTGCTTGCTGACACAGACAAAATCAAGTGAAATCGGTAATTTAATAGATTCAGCTTATCGCATCAATGTCAAACAGCTTATCCCTTCTCTCAATCAAAAGTTTGTTGACTGGTTGCAAAAAATGGTAGCACCTGAGCTAAAGAATCGCTTCGATAATGCTGCAGCTGCTTTGAAGGCATTACAGCCAATTGATGTTGTTGGCAACACTCCAACCCCAAATAAGCAAGTCTTCAGTCGCAAACTTAGTCCGGTAGCTATGGCAGTGGCGATAGCGGCTCTCTGTCTTGTTGCCATCTTAGGCACAACAAAAATAATTTCCATAATTTCTCATTCTGGAGATCATCATCGAACTGAAAAACACGACAAGAAGAAAAAACATCACCATGACAGAGATGATGACGAGAAAAAAGACCAATCTGACAAGGGTGACGATCAAGATAAAGATGATGACGATGACTAAGCTAGGACAAAGCCATTGACAAAAATAATCAAATATGGTATATAATTTTTCAGACAATTACTAATTCGTAATTGGGCTACAGTATTTACCGATGCTTCGACATTGTCAAAAGCTGCTGTTGCAACCGTTGCTGGAAAGCGTCTAGACCAAAGTGAGCGATCGCCTCTTCTCGCAGCCACTGTCTATCACTCCGTGGATCATCTCCTTGAAGAATTTCTATACAAGCAGTAGCTACTGCATCCTTGTCACGGTATGGAACTCGCCATCCCAGCTTACCATCTTGTAACGGCTCGGCTGACCCATCAGCATCACCAGAGAGTACTGGGACGCCACAAGCCATTGCTTCTAGATAGACAATCCCAAAACCTTCTTGAGAAGGCATCACGTAGGCATCCGCCAGACGGTAGTGTGCGACGAGTTCTTCAGTAGGAATAAATCCAGCAAAAACTGTGCGATCGGCAACACCTAAATCTTTGGCAAGTTGTGCCAATCGCGGTTGGTCATCACCACGACCAATGACCAAGTATTTGACTTTTGGAAATACTTGTGCTATCAAGGGTAACGCCTGAATCGTAATATCTACACCTTTGTAAATATCTCCTGACCACAATCGTGCTACAGTCACAATCACTTTAGACTCTGTCAAATTGTAACGCTCTAACAACGCTGGTGACTTTGGTCCAGGAGTAAAGCGATCGCCATTCACAGCACAAGGCATAATTGCGACTCGAGCCGGATCGAGATGATTAGCAGCACAGGCGATTTTGCGAGTGTAGCGGCTCACAGTCCAAATATGTGCGGCTTTTTGCAGACTATATTTTGTCAGGGTTGGTAATGGTTGCCACACTTCTTTGCCATGAGTCATGACTGTATAAGGAATTCTCAAAGGTTGGCACAAAATACCAACCAGAGGAGCAAGATTGACATGACCACAAAAGACGTGTTCAGGTTTTCTACGCAACAAATGAGTGAGTAACGCCATTGTCATTTTCACTCGTCCCAGTTGGAAAGACGGAGATTTGAAGTAATGAAATTTCAAGCGTTCTTGTGATTCAAAAGGATTTTCGCAACCAAAGCTATCCCTAAGCAAAAATACTTCTGCACGCTCAGGGTGGCTTAATGCTAGATAAGCACGAAAAACATCCTTGACGTAGGATTGAATTCCACCTTCATGTTCAAAAATTTCGATGAACACGAAAACATGGTGAGGTTTTGCGGTTGATTTCCGAGCTAAATCTATTTCTCCCACTCGATTTTTTTAATGTTAGATTTTGAGTAAGACTTTAAAAAAGTGTAACAAAAAAGCAACTATAGCTCGAATGCTATCTTTACGGCATTCAATTTTTTTATCCAACTTTGAGTTACATAGTATATAAGTTGGTAGTAGACAAGGAATAACAGATGAGTAATTTAGTAGGGAAAGTTGCTTTGGTAACAGGGGCATCACGTGGCATTGGGGCGGCGATCGCCGAAGCATTAGGGAACAATGGCGCGAAAGTTGTGGTCAACTATGTTAGCAATGTTGACGCCGCAGAAAAAATTGTGTACGCAATTCGGAACACCGGGAGTGAAGCGATAGCTATTCAGGCTGACGTAAGTGATCCAGAGCAAGTGAAGAAATTGTTTGCTGCTGCAATCAAGGAGTACGGGCAACTTGATATCCTGGTGAACAATGCTGGAACTGCGGAGTTCGCCCCACTGGATGAAATTGACGAAGGACACATCGACAGGCAATTTAACTTGAACGTGCGCGGTTTACTCTTTGCTACGCAAGAGGCCGCACGGGTTTTTGGTAAACGTGGTGGACGTATCATCAATATCAGTTCGGTTGTTTCACAAACACCACTGCCAAACGCTGCAGTATATAGTGCTACCAAAGGCGCAGTGGATGTGATTACACAAAGCTTGGCTCACGAACTCGCACCGCGTGGTATTCTAGTCAATGCTATTTCACCGGGGTTTACCGCTACTGATATGGGAAACGGTGTCGGTACTTCACAGGCTGAGTATATGCGATCTCGCACGCCCTTAGGTCGGGTTGGACAACCCGTAGATATTGCCCGCGCGGTTGCTTTTCTTGCCTCTGACGATGCCGCGTGGATTACTAGCGAAGTCATTGCTGTGAGTGGAGGGATTAGATTATAAGGGAGATCCTTAAAAATAAAATACCAGCCAATGTTGATTAATTTGTCAGCACACACAGATACTCGTTGTCAGAAGGCTGGCATTTTATTTCCACGAGCCTGCCTAAGCAGTTTTGTTCATGTAGTACAAGTAGTGATTTTTTCGTCGTATGGTAATGCGTCAAGTCAACAATGACGGGTTTGCAGTGAGGGCTGAAAACCTCAATAACGTTTCTGACTAAAGTATTTACTATAGATAAATCATTACAAACCCATCAAAGTTGGCTTGATGAAGTACGAGTACTCGACTACATGAAATTTCCTTTTGTGAACACCCATAATAATTGGGTGGACAAACGAGAGGCCTGTCTTTATGGCTGTTCAACTGGACCATATTTAACGATAAGCAGACAATTTCTGTCATCTGCTCCACGTTCATAGATAACATGGTCAGCCAAGCGTCGTAGAAGAAACCATCCATACCCTCCTACTTGCAGAGTGCCAGGTTCTGGTTCTACAATATCGTCCGGATTAAAAGGTTTTCCACGATCCCAAATCTTGATCTCAACTCGGTCAATCCACAGCGAAACGTCAATTTCAATTGTTGTTTCCGGTGGTAAAGCATTATGAGCATGACGGACGGCGTTAGTAAAGCCTTCTGCTAATGCTAAATTGAGGCGGTAGAGTTGGCTTTCCGACCAACCTACTTGAGGCAAATATTGCAGACAGAATTCCTCAAACCATTGTTGCACCTGATTTAGAAGCTTTAGTTCGCTCTTCACCGTCAGATGGTCTTGCTGCACTATGGTAAGCATTGACCTTGACTTGAATGTAAATGTGTGAAAAATGTGTAAATTCAGCACTTCAGCAATCAGTGGTCAGCTATGAAAGGAATTTATTAAAGTCTGCCAGGGGAATTCTCCCTTAAGCGGTAACTTTACGTAGACATAGATAACCTAACCCGCTCTTTTAACAAGTTATTTAGGCTAATAGCTGAATGCTTACAGAAACGTTTATATCTGTTATAAAGCATTCCTAAATGATTTGCGAGCTATTACGTGTGAGTCGTCATTGATTGTGACAAAGGACGGTTATAACGAGCAGTCTAACAACTCAAATAGGATTGCTGTAGATTACAGATTTTATATTTTGCCACAGCATAGATGCAACCTAGTTTATTAAAATTAACGCCTGTTAGTTATTCTCAAAAACACATCTGTAAATATGCTCTTGAAGTTAACAGGCGTTAAAACCCTTCTGCTATGATACAGGGGGATATGGGTGTAAAGCAGCGTTTGAGAAACTGACTAAACTTCTACACCCGTTATCACTGATTTAGAACAATCCCAAAGTAAGGGATTTATCTAGTGGTAAGGCAGCACCAATACCCAACCACAGGGTGACCAAAGTGCCAAGAAGAAACACGGTCGTTGCTACTGGACGGCGGAATGGATTCTGGAACTTATTAACGTTCTCAATAAAGGGAACGAGTATTAGCCCTAAGGGTACGGCAGCCATTGCTAATACCCCTAAGAGTTTGTTAGGAACAGAACGCAGAATCTGGAATACTGGATACAAGTACCACTCCGGTAGAATTTCCAACGGTGTAGCGAAGGGGTCTGCTGGTTCTCCTGTCATAGCGGGGTCTAGCACAGCTAGAGCTACGATAGCAGCGAAGGTTCCCATGATCACAACTGGAAAGATGTAGAGTAAGTCATTGGGCCAAGCTGGTTCACCGTAGTAGTTGTGACCCATGCCTTTAGCGAGTTTGGCTCTCAGCATTGGATCGCTAAGATCGGGTTTTTTTACTGTTGCCATTTTGAAATATGTTCTCCTGCCTAAGTTAAGTTAAAGAATTTGTGAAAGCTACTAGCTTTCGGGCATTAGCTTCTAGATTCATTGTCTTTTATCACTTATAAGCTAATGCCTATCTATGTTGCAGTCTTGGACTTGGAGACTGTGTCATGCGTCTTTTGTCGCAAATAACAACTCTGAAGTCTACTGAATGCACATCTACTGGCTTAATAGCTTGTGGCATTGTATAGTTATAAGTTTAAAACAAACAAATCAATCTTGGTATTAACTGCCTTTGCCCGATCACCTGCTACTCTTAGTTGGAACTGAATTTGATTTTTGAGATTTTCGGTAAGCAATCAGCCGTCAAAACTTCCTCGGATTGAGCTTTGTCAACTGTTAGACAAGAGCGAGCGTCTAAGCTTGAAGTTAAGTATACTCACTAGTGAGTCCGGTTAGATTAGCTCTGTGTCTTCCCTTCGTCAGAACGGCTGATTGCTTTACTGCTACAACTAATTTGACAACTCAAAAGCAAAAGCTAAATTACAAAGGACCAGAAATCCCTTGCTTACGGATCATCAAAAAGTGCAGCAGCATAAAGACAGCAATGAACCAAGGCAGCACAAAGGTGTGTGCGCTGTAATAGCGAGTCAAAGTTGCTTGACCGACACTCGATCCACCACGTAGCAATTCAGATATGGTTGTGCCCACAATAGGAATTGCCTCTGGTACGCCGCTGACAATTTTCACAGCCCAGTAACCAACTTGGTCCCAAGGCAAGGAGTAACCTGTCACACCGAAGGAGACGGTGATCACAGCCAAGATGACACCAGTTACCCATGTGAGTTCACGAGGCTTTTTGAAACCACCTGTTAGGTAAATCCGGAAGACGTGCAAAATCATCATCAGCACCATCATACTGGCAGACCAGCGATGGACTGAGCGAATCAGCCAGCCGAAGTTCACTTCATTCATTAAGTACTGCACCGAAGAATAAGCTTCGGTCACAGTTGGCTTGTAGTAGAATGTCATGGCAAATCCAGTGGCGAACTGAATGAGAAAGCAGGTTAGGGTGATGCCACCAAGACAGTAAAAGATGTTGACGTGAGGGGGGACGTACTTGCTAGTAACGTCTTCAGCGAGGGCTTGAATCTCCAAGCGTTCCTCAAACCAGTCATAAACGTTAGCCATACAATAATCTCAAGTTCCTCGGAATTGCTCGCGGTTGATAAACATCCCAATTAAAAATTTTGGGATTTTGACTAAGAGAATTTTGCTCGTCAGTGTTGCGAGCAGTAAGAGCGTTGACCTTCCTATTAAAAAAGTTAACACTCAAAGAAAGAGGGTATGTATTGCGTTCTCTTCGCACCCAAACACACAAAGTCGTGGATACAAAGTAGATCTTATCGCTCGGTGAGTTGATCCCACTCACCACACTACATGATTCAATTGTACCACTGCTCTTAAAGTTGACCCAAGTTTATCCATATTCAATGAAGTACGACTTTGGACACATTTCAATACTCTTGACAATTTCTATAACATAATCAAGAAATAGATTTCATCAATATGATTCTGTTAAGCTCCGGTTTCCTGATTCATAACGGGGGATGAGCGCATTAACTGTTGACTTAAATTCCTAATTACAGTTAACCGTCAACAAGCACCAGATGCGCCGCCATTTATGTGGGCAGTTCTGTAGGAAGGAATTCAGACGCTCCTCACCTACGGTGGAAGACACTCGCTCTTTGTGCGGGTTCCGCCACAGGCAACTGCCCGTCCCATAACTAAAAGTCAATGGGTATTTTTGTACTCTTATTGTAATTTGGGTTGAAAGTGGAAGTGAAAATAGGGTTCATGCACAAACAGTTTTTTCGGATTGGATTATCACTGCTCGTAACTTTTTGGTTAGGTTTTTGCAGCTTTTGTCAACCTGTATTGGCTTTAACAGAAGAACAAAAGCTCGTCACCGAAGTTTGGCGAATTGTTAATCATACCTATATAGATGGGACATTTAATCATCAAAATTGGTCAGCGTTACGAAAAAACGCCTTAGAGAAGCCGCTCAACGATTCCCCGGCAGCTTATGCGGCAATTCAAACAATGCTGAGGAGCCTTGACGACCCTTTTACCCGCTTTTTAGACCGGGAGCAGTACCGTAGTTTGCAAGTCAATACCTCCGGAGAACTCATGGGAGTAGGATTGCAAATTGCCCTCAATTCGGAAACTGGAAAGCTAGAGGTTGTGTCTCCTATCGCTGGTTCACCAGCAGAAAAAGCTGGTATGAAACCACATGATCACATCCTCAAAATAGAAGGCTTTTCTACAGAAAAACTCACTCTCGACGAAGCTGCTGCTAAGATGCGCGGACCAATTGGTAGTTCTGTTACCTTATTGATTGAACGAGATGGAGGACAAAAGGAAATTCAAATAGTACGCGATCGCATTGCGCTTAATCCAGTGGTGGCAGAATTACATTCGTCTCCTCAAGGGATGCCCTTGGGATACATTCGCCTCACACAATTTAATGCTAATGCATCAGCAGAACTAGCAAGCGCTATTTCCAGTTTAGAGAAAAAGGGTGCTGATGCCTATATTCTCGATTTACGAAACAATCCTGGCGGACTGTTGCAGGCGGGAATTGAGATTGCCCGTTTGTGGTTAGACTCTGGGACTGTCGTTTACACGGTCAACAGGCAAGGTATTCAGGGGTCATTTGACGCCTTTGGTCCTTCCCTGACAAAAGATCCTTTAGTTGTTTTGGTGAATCAAGGAACTGCCAGTGCTAGTGAGATACTTGCTGGTGCTTTACAAGATAATAATCGTGCCTCATTAGTTGGAGAAACTACCTTTGGTAAAGGTTTAATCCAATCCTTATTTGAGTTATCAGATGGTTCTGGCTTAGCCGTCACAATTGCTAAGTACGAAACTCCCAACCATCGAGATATTAACAAATTAGGTATTCATCCAGATAAAGTTATTCCCTCTGTTAGCATCAACCGCCAGCAGATTGGTACAGAGGCCGATCTCCAATATCAGGCAGCAGTGGAAATTTTGGCAAAAAATTTGGTTGTGGGGAGTACGTAGGAGTAAGTTTAATTATAGATCACATCTTTCTCACATCCAAATATGATGTCAAACTCGCTCACTTCATCTCTTGGGTAATCGGAAGAATAATGACTACCGCGTTACCCCTTACCCATTCCCTTTAAAGAGGAGGAGGAGTCTGAAGTAGAGCTTGTAGATCCAAACTAACTAAGTGCTGGTAAGCTCGATCTATTGCTCGTTTTCCTCTGAGAAATCCCGTGTTTGCACCAGGACAAATATATTGAAGAGTTTCTGGTGTAAAGCGATCGCGCAGCAACTGGAGACTCTTAATTTGTCGGGACCAGTGAAAGGTTTTAGCTGTTCTCAATGGCACGGGTTCACCTTGGTGATCAGGAAGTAAATGACGTCCCGAGAACAGTACACCGCCAAAATCACTGTAGTAAAGGCAGGATGAACCCGGAGAATGACCGGGTGTCCAAATTAGTCTTGCTACTGAATTTAGAGTGAATTCTCGACTAAAGGCGGTGTGAGTTAATCCGGGTATTAAATAAGCTTCTTGTTCTTGAATCAGAATCTCCAATCCAAAGGTTTGCTGGATTTCTGTGGAGAGAGCGATCGCACTCCGATGCGTCAAAAATAACCAACGCACGCCACCATGCAAATGCAAAAAATCCTGATTTGTCTTGTCCCATGCCGGACAATCGATCAAGATATTGCCTTCGTTTCTGACAATAAAATAAGCGGTTCCTCCTAACGTCTCTCGATTTGGTGGAAAGGCAAAAATAGTATTGAGCGTGAAATCCGAACCAAGTCCAAGGTTCTCTACTTCCTGAGAAAGGACTATTCGTGGTGGCTTGAGTTTATAACTCGATTCGTGAGGGATGGGATTAGCAAAACTCATATTTCAAAATAATTTAATGATCATACGGGATTTTGGGTTGTTCTTTTACTATGACCTGACCAAGATGCCTATCTGGCTCAACATGGTTGGTAATCAGCGAATCAGCACGGCTCTGTGGACGGGGTGGAATGCTGTATATGGCAGTCCACAACATCCACTAAAAACTCTTACGATTTAGCTGATAATCATCTGCCCTCTGTTATACTGACTGTAGTTTCAGTGGGGACGTCGCTCGCCCTCATGAGAAGACCGAACCCAAAGCACCAGAACAACAGTCGGCTATCCATCCTATCGCAGAATCACTACCAGTGCGTCCCATTGAGCCAACAGAAGAAACCCAGCTGCGAAATTGCTTTCCCTGGTCTGTATACTACATCCAAAACATTGAGTATCGACCTCAAGCTGTCATTTGCCGAGGTAAGTTAAAAACTAATCCGACTAACGCCTATCAACAGGTTAAGGCAAATATAGAAGCGCAGTTTGGGGAGCGCTTTGTGCTGATCTTTCAAGAAGGTTTAAATGGCAAACCCTTCTTTGTTCTTGTTCCCAATGCTCAAGCGACTAAAACTCATACAAGCCAATCAGAGAAGTTAGCTCGACCTGGATTAGCGCTTGTACTTCTTTTAGCTACGTTCATGACGACGACCTTGGTAGGAACGAGGATTGCTGGGATTGATCCTACATCAGGGTACTCTAACCCAGTTGCACTTCTGAAGGGATTGCCCTATGCGTTGGCAATCATCGCGATTTTGGGCATCCACGAACTCGGCCACTATTTGACAGCTAGATACTACAAAATTCGCTCGACACTGCCTTACTTTATTCCGGTACCTTTTTTCCTGGGAACCTTTGGTGCATTCATTCAAATGCGTAGTCCCGTACCCAACCGTAAAGCGTTATTTGACCTAAGTATTGCTGGACCGATTGCAGGGTTTATTGTCACCTTACCCTTACTCATCTGGGGTTTGGCTCATTCTCAAGTGATTGCCATCACGGAAAAAACAGGAATTCTTAATCCAGACGCTCTCAATCCTCAAAATTCTATCCTACTTGCACTCCTCTCGAAGTTAGCTTTGGGAAGTCAATTAACAGCAAAATCAGCTATTGACTTACATCCTGTAGCTGTAGCAGGTTTTTTAGGTCTGATAGTAACAGCATTGAATTTAATGCCAGTAGGACAGTTGGACGGAGGTCACATAATCCATGCTATGTTCGGGCAAAGAACCGCAATCGTCATTGGTCAAGTTTCTCGCTTGCTGCTTCTCCTTCTTTCTTTAGTGCAGCCAGTGTTCTTTTTCTGGGCGATTGTCTTATGGTTTGTACCGCTCATTGATGAGCCTGCTCTCAATGATGTCACTGAACTAGACAATAAACGTGATATTTGGGGTTTGCTGGCAATGGCTTTGTTGGTCATTATTATATTGCCATTGCCACAGGCGTTGGCTCATTTGTTAAAAATTTAAGCACTTAGCTATAAAGCAAAGCAGTAAGCTCTTAGACATTGACATGGCTAAAGGCTAAAGCCATGCTATTTAAGATTATGGTGTTCTCGCTTCAACTGTGAAAATTTATAGGGAGATTGAAATTATACCATTCTCTAAATATTGGGTTTGATAAGATTGCAAGCAAAATCAGTGAATAACTGTACCCCAATCTTATCAAAGATGCTACGTACCTGCCTAGTATATTTCCTTCGATACTACACTCACTTAATTGAGACTGTAAAGGAAATAAGAAACGAAAAGCTCTGGTTATCTTTTGTTAGCCATGCTTTTACATGACACTAACTTGATACTGACTGAGTTGCTTCAGAAGCTTCCTGTGCAGGTTGTCCACCCATGCGAATCTCAGAAGTAAAGGAAGCCATACTAAAGCCGCCAAAACGTTTCAGGACACCCACCCGCATTCGCAAATTAGGACTGGCAAACCACAAACGTTCTTCAGACCACATAGTTTCGTACTCTGTAACTAGTGTCAGTGCACCATCACTACCTATCTTGTAGCTTCCTGCGACTGGAGTCTTCTCTGCATAACCCATTTCCCGCAGTAACTTGCCTTCGTCGGGATCATCTTCATTGGGAACAATCACCAGTACTGTAGAACCATTATGTTTTTCTTCATCCCATTCCATTGTCCCGTTCCAAGTGACTCTTGCACCACAAGATGCACGGCTGGGTTCAAATTCGTATTGTTCGCACAGTTTGATAACATCTGGATGATCTGCAGACAGCATCTCGATCACGATGTCTGATTTGCCATTTTCTGCTTGCTTAAAGGCTAAATGATGACTGGTGCGATGAGAAAACCACTTGCCAGCACTCAATTGAAAAAACTCTTCAATATTCACGTCAAAATCCTTTTCATTCCTCTTTTTTAAAGTAGCAGGTTCATAGCAAGTTTAATAGACTTTGCCCACCATACATTCTTACTGCTGGTTGCGATCGCAAAAACCAACAATATCAACTTCCTTTAGAAGGATTGAATCCGAAGAGGTAAACTAAATCTGAGAAAACCGATGCAGGGAACTCAGAAGAGTCATTAATTGCTGCTATCATCTCGTGATTGTAGTGGCTTGATTAGCACTTTGCTGATCATTGGTTTGGTTTCACAAACCAGAGCTTAAGCGCACTAGCGATTAAGCCTTTGTACTCAACCGCTATTGCTCTGCCTCTAACCTTTGGAGAGAGATCCTCGCTGCGTCAGAAACGTGAGAATGACTATCCTTCTCCAAGTATTTTAATGCCGAGATACTCTTGGGATTTTGAAGATGACCTAATGCTTCTGCAAGGCGTTGGCGCACTAACCAATCATCTGATTGGGCGAAGCGGAGAATATGATCTATTGCCGATATATCTTTGATTTCTCCCAATGCAGCGATCGCAGCTTGTTGTACTACCACTTCCTCACTATCCAGCGCTTTAATCAGGACGTCATGAGCGCGGGGATCTTTCAGATTGCCCAAGGAAACTGCGGCACTAAAACGCACCAACCAATCTGTATCTTCGTAAAAAGCCCTTACTAACGGTTCAAAGCCTCTAATGTCACCTAAATATCCCAGTGCTCCAGCAGCATCAGCACGGATACCATAATCAGGGTCAGTTTCTAGAGTTTGTACTAATATTTGATAACATTCTGCCGTTTGTTTAACCCCTAAGGCAAATATTGCCATTGATCGCAATTGGAGAGATTCGTCATCCAGCACCTTTTTAATCAAAGGGACTGCGTCCTCTGCAGGAAAATTCCTTAAAGAGGCAAGTGCTACCATGCGATCGCGCAAATTAGAGCTTTCTAGCTGCGCGGAAATTTCTTCTATGCTTGAATCAGCCATTTAGTTCAAAGCAATTCTATCTACTTACATCTACTTTAACCTGCCCTTAGTATCCCTGTACTCTATCAATGTGGGTGATCGGGCGGTTCAAAAACTTACCAAAGTCGTAGAGTGCTTAGGGCATCTGTCAAGAAATAATCGCCCAGACATTAAAGCAGAGAATAATCAACCTGGAATTTTAGCAGTGCGAGTAATTCCTTTGCTTTCTCCTTCAAATTAGATCTTTCTTGGATGACTTACTTGGATCTTACAATCTCCTAAAGTTAACGGTAAAATTTACCGTTGGAATCTTATTCTCACCAAAGAGTAACCATCTACAAAAAAGCAGCTGATAATCACAGCTGCTTTGCGCTTCGTTCATATGTTACCTTATTTACACTGATACCACCTGATTAACAGACACAACTCCAGCCATATCCAAAATAGGTGCAATCAAATCTTCGCGTTTCACTGCCATCATATGCACACCTTGACACAATTGACGTGCAATTTGTACTTGTTCTGCGGCTATTTTCATTCCTTCTTCCAGAGGATCTTTTGCTTGTGCTAATCTATCAATAATGGAATCGGGAATCTGGACACCTGGTACACACCTATTAATAAATTGGGCATTTTTAGCTGATTTCAACAGAAAAATTCCTGCTAAAATTGGCTTTTTACAATCTATGGCAATTTTATCCATGAACTTTTCCAGTCGTTCAAAATCTGTAATTAACTGACTTTGGAAAAATTGCGCTCCCGCCTCTAGTTTACGCTCAAATCGGCTTTGTAAACCAGACCAACTCCCACATTGCGGGTCGATCGCCGCACCTACAAATAAATCTAACGCTCCATCAGTTAGTGGTTTCTCGTTGCAGTCAACGCCACCATTGAGCTTATGAATCATTTGTAGCAGGCGCACAGATTCCAAATCAAACACCCCTTTAGCATCAACGTGGTCACCTGCTTTCACTGGGTCGCCAGTCAAAGCTAAGATATTGTGGATACCTAGAGCATGAGCGCCCATCAAGTCGGCTTGCAATCCAATTCGGTTGCGATCGCGACATGCTAGCTGACAAATTGGTTCTATCCCATTTTGTAACAAAATTGCCGACGCCACGACTGAACTCATCCGCAGCACAGCGCGACTACCATCTGTTACATTAACAGCATGAACCCGTCCTTTCAGAGTATGTGCCATTTTTACCATGTGCGTTGGATCTCCTCCTTTAGGAGGTGTGACTTCCGCAGTTACTAAAAATTCACCTGCCTGTACTGCTCGACGAAAGGAAGTTAAGATAGTTCTGTCTTGGGTATTTAGCATAGATCTGAGATTTTAAATGAAGAATATTCGTGGTTGGGGGCGGGTTTAATCTATATAACTCGTCATCAAAGATGACTAGATTCATCAACCCGCCCTGATGATTGTTAGTTGATATCATTTCATCCCTAAAAGTGGTGGGATGAGCGCGTCTTTTGTCCTTTTGTAGATGCGAATGACTTATGACAGCGTTTTGTTATCTTTTATACTAACGGCTAACCAGTCACTTCGCTCTAAAATCGAGATCTAAAATTACTACAGAGGGACAGAGTACCCCATCGCAGCTTTAACTTCTGCTAGAGTCTGTCGCGCGATCGCCTCTGCCTTTTGTCTACCATCACGCAACACAGACTCCAAATAGCCTTTATCATCCATCACTGCCTGATATTTCTCTTGGATAGGTTTAAGAGCATCAATCATTGTTTCTGTCAATAAAGACTTAAATGGTCCCCATCCCATATCCTGACACTGAGTTGCGACTTCTTCCTTCGGCTTGCCAGAAAGCAGCATATATAGAGTTAACAAGTTGTTACATTCTGGACGTTCGGGATTGCCAAACTCCAAACCACGAACTGGATCGGTTTTACAGCGCTTGATCTTATTAGCAATTTTATCAGGTGGATCGAGCAAATTGATCCGGCTGAGTTCAGACGGGTCAGACTTTGACATTTTTTTCGTTCCATCCGTCAAACTCATCACTCTTGCGCCTTCCTTACGGATTAGAGGCTCTGGTAATTTTAGCACCTTACCAAATTTATCATTAAATCTGTTGACAATATCTCGGGTTAGTTCTAGGTGTTGCTTTTGGTCTTCACCAACTGGCACTTTATCAGGTTTATACAGCAAAATATCTGCAGCCATCAACACCGGATAGTCCAGCAAGCCAAAATTCACACTTTCTCCTTGCTTCACAGCCTTTTCCTTATACTGAATCATGTCTTCCAACCAGTTGACGGGTGTGATGCAGTTAAAAAGCCAAGTCAGTTCGCTGTGAGCAGCAATGTGCGATTGGATGAAGATTGTAGAGTCGTTGAGATCGAGACCGCAAGCTAGATATAAAGCTGCAGTATTGTAAGTATTCACACCTAGCGTAGCTGGGTCTTGAGGCACGGTAATCGCGTGCAAATCAGCGACAAAGAGGAAATTTTCGTACTGGTTCTGATCTTCTACCCAGTTGCGAAGAGCACCTAAGTAGTTGCCTAAATGGAGATTACCAGTTGATTGAATTCCAGAAAGTACTCGTTGCCTACCCATATCAGTTCAAGAAGAGTGTTCCCACTTACAAGAATAAAAAATATTCCTTTAGTATGACATTTAAGTTCAGTGAAAGAAAACGCGGGGACTAAACGGAACTTTGCTCATGTCCTTTTTGGATTTTGCTCTAATTATTCACGAAACCGTTTTAGACAAGGAATTATAAGCTTCCTCTAACTTGGCGGCAGACTCAATTAGCAAGCGTTGTTCAAGATCGTTTAGAGGCAATAAGAGTTGTCGTTCAATTCCCTGCTTACCAATAATGCATGGCAGCCCCAGCACAACATTGCTGCCAATACCATAGTTAGAATCGGCTCTTACAGAGACAGTAAATATTTTCTTTTGATCGCGCAAGATAGCTTCAACTAATTGACAAACGACTGTAGCGACGGCATAATTTGTAGCTCCTTTCCGTTCGCTGATGGCATAGCCTCTTTTGGGCGTTGACTCTGAGTACTCCTCCTGAATCTGTCTGAGTGATGTTCCTTGTGGAAGGGGAAATTTATCTAGTGGAATTGTCCCAATTGATGCACTCTCCCAACCCACAACTTCACTATCACCATGTTCGCCAAACACGTAAACATGAACATCTTGTTTGTTGACATTGAGTCGTTTACCAAGCTGATATCTCAGTCTTGCGGTGTCAAGAACGGTTCCCGATCCGATAATGAGGTTTTCCGATCTCGCTGAGGTGGCGATCGCAATCCGCGTGAGGACATCGACTGGATTGCTGACGACAATCACAGTAGCATCTGGCGCAACCCTGTCTAATTCCTTGATCGTCGAGCGAATGATCTCTGCATTTGTCTCTAAGGTATCTAGTCTACTTTGTCCTTCTTTTCGCTGCACTCCAACTGTAATCACAATCACATCTGAATCAGCTACATCATCATAACTATCTGATGGCTGAACATCCATTTCTGACAGAAGTGGAATCGCATCTTCAATATCCCACGCTTCCCCTTCCGCGTTTGATAAAGTGCGATCAAATAGGATAACTTTTTCGCATTTACGGAGTAACACTAAAGCATTCGCTACTGCTGCACCCACGTTACCTGAGCCAATGACAGCAACTTTAGATATTTTGCTCATATGACTTTTACAAATTTTTACAATACCACTTACACTAGGATAGAAGGAAAAGCATCTGGTAAAAACCCCCTGCTACCATAGAAGTTACTATTGCTAAAAGGAGTAAATTATGGTACGTCCTACAAATCTTACTGAGGAGCAAGGTCAGTTTCGTTACGATCCTAGTAGTTTGGAAAAGAAAGGACCGGCACGACTGTTCCCCCATACAGGGGAAGATGGTGCGATTTATTACATTTTAGATAAACTTCGTCAAAATTTATTAGAACAAGGAAAACTCTCGCAACCTTGGAGTTTGTTACTACAACAATTGGATAATGCAATCCACACTTGTGATGAAAAATGGGGAGAGATTTCTACCTTACTTGTGGATTTGAAGATTTTTCAATCAGGATGGTTTAATTTTACTCTCCCCGCAAATGAACAGTTTGACCCTAGCTATGTTCGAGAACGGCGGACAATACTACAAAAGCTGCTTGGAGCAAAGAATGCGGCTGAAGCTGTAGAACGTCGGCACGATCTTTCTGAGGTTGCTATTAGAAAACAGCAGAGGTTGGAATTTTATCACAAACTTGAAAATAAAAAGCAGGCTGCCGCACTGGCAAATAACCATGTATCGCTACATCCAGTGGTAAGTCGCATTCACGAGCGAGAAGGGGGTTTGAGAGATCGCGAGTTTGCCCGTCAACGGTTAGCTGGACAAAACCCGATGGTGGTGCGGCGCTTGATGTCAGATGATCGAGCAATGTTATCGGCTTGGGCGGGTCAATCTTATATCCTGGAAGATGGCACTAGTGTAGACTTAGTTGAATTAGCAACTGCTAACAGTCTGTTTGTTGCAAATTATCCAATACTGCAAAACTTGAAGGCAGTTCATTTGCAACCCGGTAGATACTTAGGTAGTCCAGTTGCTCTATTTCACTCTTCACAAAAAGGACTGGAACCATTACTTATTGAGCTAGAGAAAGGTAAGGTTGTCACTCCAAGTAAA
Source organism: Rhizonema sp. NSF051 (assembly GCA_029379265.1). Taxonomy (GTDB): domain Bacteria; phylum Cyanobacteriota; class Cyanobacteriia; order Cyanobacteriales; family Nostocaceae; genus Rhizonema. The sequence goes on along the minus strand of JAQYWN010000009.1, from coordinate 1,942 downwards.
AATGGAGTTGCGGTGGATGACTGGATGCGGGCAAAACTTTCCGTGCAGACTGCCGATGTCACCCATCATGAACTTATTACTCACTTGTGTTACACCCATTTGTCAATGGAGGCATTTGCGATTGCAACCGCCCGACGCTTACCCTACAATCACCCTCTATTTCAATTGCTACATCCTCATTTTCAGTTTTTGTTGGCAATTAATACGCGGGGAAATAATCTTCTACTTGGTGAAGGTTCTGCGATCGAGCAACTGTTAGCAACAACACGAGAAGTATCTATAGACTTGATGAACATAGCCTACCGAGAACGTCCGTTTTCAGAATACTCACTGCTAAATAATATCAAGTCACGAGGTATTGAACAGGAGTTTATAGCGAATTTTCCCTATCGAGATGATGCACTGCTATTGTGGGAATCAATTCATAATTATACAAAACATTATTTACAACGCTATTATGCAGATGACCGAGCAGTGCAACAAGACTTATACCTAAGATCTTGGGTAGAGGAACTGGGTACACCGTTAGAATCGCATCCAAAAACAGAATTCGCCCAACCACCAACTTGGTTTCCGCGAGAATTAGCCGTACAAGCAGGGCTGGAAGTCGAAAATCTTCCAGATTATCCTCGCGTACCAGATTTTGGCGAAATAACTAGTTTGCAACAACTTATTGACACTGTGACAACATTAATATTTATTAGTGGTCCTCAACATGCCGCAGTCAACTTCAGTCAGTTTGATTATGTCGCTTACGTACCCAATGCACCATTAGCACTATACAGCCCACCAGATACACCTGCGACGTTGGAAGAACTCCTACCTCCAGCAAACCAGGATTTGGGACAAATGGTACTCACATTTGCTCTGAGTGGAATTCGCTACGGTAAATTGGGGAGTTCAGATTTGATTCAGTTTGCGGATCGAGGGGATCAGCAGATTCTTGCCCAATTCCAACACGAACTCACGGGAATTGAAGCCAAGATTAACGTACGCAACCAAGAGCGTTTGGTTACTACTGGTGTCGAATATCCCTACTTACTCCCGTCATGTATCCCGAATAGCATCAATATATAAATAAATACTGTTCAGGCGTAGAGACGCGTTAGCTAAGCGACATGAAGTCCAATTTCGCGCCTCTGCACACCAGAATGTTCTGTTTTCTAGGATATAATTGCCTTCTCTATTTCCTTTATTAGTGTAGTGTCTATTTCGTCTATATCCGCTGCTTTGAGCAGTATACGCTCGAATTCATCCCACCAAGGAAGTTCTTCAGACTTGGGTACGAACTCGGATCGTTCCTCTCTTATCGTACGTACTTTGTCGCGCAGTTTGTTTGCTTTCGCTGCATCCAATTTTAGCAAATCGCGCACCTCATCAAGTAGCTTTTCTTCTGCTTCGGCTACCGAACCATCAGCGGATGCAACCCAGGTGGCACATAGATAAATTAAATCCCGATCCTTAGGATTGAGGGTTTCTAAACCTTCAAGCTGTGTAGAACCATGACTAAGTATCTCGGACACTTCATCTTTAGTGATTTCGAGCTGTAATGCCTCAGATGCTACATACACGATCAATTGCTCTTCTTTAGCAATTACCGAATCTGCCAATACTACGGCTGCTATCACCTCAAAAATTTTCTGACGAGTAGTAAGCTCGATACTGGCAATTTTTGACTTAATTACTTTTTTATGCAGTTGTTCCATTCGCTGAGTAATTGCAGCGCTCTTACTGACATCTGTCAGCATTAACGGATCGAGTAACTCCTCGGCTAGGGTTTCTGTCATTACCTTCAATTCAACTGCAGCCTGTTTAATTGACAAATCATTTTTAAAAGCATATTTCACCACCCTTGCACGAGGATATTGAAAAAGTCAAACGCATTACCTCAGATCTTGCACCTACGGTATAAACCAGGAGTAGGCGAATAAAGAGTACAAAA
>JAQYWN010000095.1 GCA_029379265.1 Rhizonema sp. NSF051 | reverse complement strand
TCACAATATATTCTAGAGTTTGAGCAGATTTATTATACATACCCAGGTGCACAACAATCGGCTCTCAATGGTCTATCACTTAAAATTCCTTCGGGAAAAAGATGTGCATTAATTGGTCAAAATGGGTGCGGAAAATCCACACTATTTTTGTTAGCTAATGGTTTATATAAACCGCAAAAAGGTCATGTAATATGGGAAGGTAAGCCGTTAGAATATGAGCGAAGCCTCCTCACGAAATTACGCCAAAAAGTTGGGCTAATTTTTCAAGATCCAGAACAACAACTTGTCGCCTCTACTGTAGAAGAAGATATTTCTTACGGCTTATGTAATTTACAGTTGCCAGAACGAGAAATTAAACAGCGAGTTGAACAGGCGATCATTGAATTTGGGCTAACAGAACTCGCAGAAAGACCAGTGCATCATCTCAGCTTAGGGCAAAAAAAACGAGTCTCTATTGCAGATGTGATGGTACTAAGACCAGAATTGTTGCTGCTTGATGAACCGACTGCATATCTAGACAGGTTACATACTCGTAATTTAATGTCAACTCTAAAAAAGATTCATGCAGATGGCACAACAATACTTATGGCAACCCATGACCTAGACTTAGTCTATCGTTGGGCAGATTGGATCTTTGTCATGAATCAAGGAAGGCTAGTTTTGGAGGGCAAACCTCAGGATGTGTTTACCCAACGTGATGTCTTAGAAGAGTTACAGCTAGGAGTCCCACTCATATATGAGATGCTGTTTGCCGACGGAGTCGCAGAAGAAGGACCTGTTTTAGAACGCTTACGACAGCGAATATTGAATTTATTTCGTTACTTTTAGCTGCGAATAGGAAGTTAAGAATGTTTGCCTTAACTAGATAATTTATCAGTGCTAAACCGATGAATCCCTTCCCTTTGTGAGATTACCTATTTTGTTTCTTGATTTCCTTAGCTGAAGATCGGTTTTGTATAGTCAGTATTCTTTTCTGACATCAGGTAGTAATTAATACAAACCTTCTATGTTAGACCGAAAAGCGATCACGGCCTGCTTACCCTGATAGTCTTTGATAGAGCGAAGAATATCATCAGATGCTTCTTTTGACAAAATTGTTTTAATTTCGATATTGGTGTTGTAGCCTGCCATGTCTCCCATGCGGCGGCCGTGGCTACCTTCACCCTGCACTTGAGTAATGGTGTAGCCGATGACACCGTAACTTTTCAACATATTGACAATAGCCTCTTTAAGAACTGTTTCAGCAATGATTGTCAGGAGGACAGCAGGTTTGACTAAATCGGCTTCGAGGGACATGGGTTCCATAGAACAGGTTTTATGTTGGTGGGTTAGTTGAAGATTTCTTTAATCTTCACATGATTGGGTTTTTTTGTGCAAACTTCTTGATAGCATTTCCAACTAAATGCCAGAGCCATCCAAGAATTCTTCGATCACCCGATCTTGAATACCACAAGAGATCCGATGTTCTCTTGAAGTTGCTTTATCAATTAAAAATTGAGCATTCGCAGCATGACTCATTTTCAAAGCCGACGGCACTGGTTGCATTTGTTGAACTTGTTGTTCAAGTTGCTCAATTCGATCTACTAGAAGACGTATAACTTGAGCCTCAGCATCTGGTAAACTGCCGTGTTCTAACGGATCGACTCGAATGCCAGCACGATGAACAATTCGACCGGGAACACCAACTACAGTACAGTCAGCAGGCACATCTCGCAAGACAACAGATCCGGCCCCAATCCGAACGTTGTTACCAAGTTGAATGTTACCCAAAACTTTTGCGCCTGCGCCAACGACGACATTTTCGCCTATGGTAGGATGGCGCTTACCACATTCTTTACCAGTACCGCCAAGGGTAACACCTTGGTAAATTAGGCTATAGTTTCCGATAATAGCTGTTTCGCCAATAACTACGCCCATTCCGTGATCTATAAAAACACCTTTACCTATCGCTGCACCAGGGTGAATTTCTATTCCGGTTAAAAACCGAGCAATGTGGGAAATCAAGCGAGGGATGAAGGGTATGTTGATGCTATACAGACGGTGAGCCAAGCGATAGAGTAACAGAGCTTGCAAACCGGGGTAGCAAAACAATACTTCCAACCAGCTACGGGCAGCTGGATCACGTTCAAAGATAATGCGAAAATCAGTCAGGAGCGTAGATAGCACGGGATTTGTACCCTCGTTTTGCAAAACAAGTTACAATCTATTTTAATACGTTGATTGCTAATTGTTTATTTTTCCTGATTGATTGTAGGTTTATGTACTTACCGCTTACTCCTGCACAGAAAGAGTGTAATTACGCCTTTCGCCAGAATTGAAGGTACCAACCCACAAGCGATAAGTTCCTGCTTTCCATGTACTATCTTCAACGCTGGCATCTTTACTTTTACCGGTATCATCGCCGCAACGAATGACATCGTCTGGTCCTTTCACTAGTATTGTAGTGTCAGATCCACCAGTATTAACTTGTATTCTGAAGTGGGAAAAATCTTTTTGCAAAACTATCACAGCATCCGGAGTAGGATCTGCAAAGCCAATACAGGCATTTCTGTTTTGATCGCGGTTACTAATAGTGGATAATGAGTAAGATCCGCCAGTATAGCCGGATATAGTTTCTTTCTCTGCTTGAAAACCTGGTGATAAGATTAATTTTCCAAAATGAGGTGGATCTGCTAATACTTGAGTGGGTATAATAGTAGTAAGTATAGCTAAAAGGCATCCGCTTTGCATAAGAAGTCGGGGGCAAAAGAAATTCATAATAGCCCTCCAACAAGCTATTTATAGTTGTCTTAGTATATATATCCTATCTAAAAAAACTTGTAACCATATTAGCGGTGTGACACAATCATAGGTGCCACATAATTTTGGCTTTGCATAATTGAAAGCCGCAGGCTAGCGGTTCAAAGCAGAGTATGCAAGCCAGTGCGTTGGCTTGTCAAAACGAAGGTTAGGGCGAACAGATGTTTGCCCTACACAGAACGCCCTTAGATGATTTCTCTCATCCCTTCGATGTGGAAGCATTTTGAGGTAGTTTCTGACGTTGCTCCCAACAGGAAAACAGTAAAACAGTCTCAAAATGCAAAGCTCTGTTATCCGTATTTGTGAGGGTTTCTCTCAACCCAAAGGGAGTTTATTCAGTTGTAAAGAAGATACCACCTTTAAGCAGTCTTTTCTCGCTACCGTAGCTACTGACTGTCAGCGATCGCAAGTTGTGGAAAAATGGTTTACCAACGACTTTTAAAAGCTTAAGAATTGGGAATTCGGACTCTAATATCGGTTGACTTTTTGTCCAATCCAGATATACGTATCCTTCGTTGGGTTGGGGGATGGCAGCGATACTATCTTGAAAATTGCGATTGTTAATTAGGGAATTTTCCATGTTTTTCAAGACTTCATCCATCGTCTCGATAGAGTTTGTGAAAATCTCGTAATTTCCTACTGTTGTGTGCACACCATCCACCTTCGCCTGGATGGTAAACGATTGTCGATCTTTGACATCGGTTTTAGTTGTTGTCAACTCTGTCCAAGCAGTGATTTTTTGTGTATCGAGGTTGATAGAATTCAGCGAGAGTCCATTTGACGAAGCAATTTCATCTAAACGCGCAATTCCTCCTGGTGTTGTCTCTGATTTTTCCGCGACAAAAATCCATTCAGGAGTTGTTTGTTCTCTTGGTAACAATCCGATGGCGTATTCTCCATGTACCCAGCTAAAAATATCCTCTTTCCAGTTGATCCCAGTGCTTTTTTGCCAATCTCCCAAAGGCTTTGCCAATCGAGAAATCACATCTTCTTGAGAACCAGATATCGCTCCAGTCGCTTGAAACCATAGTTGGGCTAAATTGCTGTTACTCAAGCTGCTTAAATTCGTTCCCGCAACTGCCAAAGCTGCTGAGCTGGGGATATATTGCAATGCCCCTACAGGTTTGGACAATTGTGCCGATGAAGTCAAATCCTCTTTTGCGATTAAGGTTGTTTCTGCCAGCAAGCCTTTAGGTTTTGAGACTAGAGAAAGCATTTGGCTATCATAGGTTTGGGAGGTAAGTTTTAACCCTTGCCATTCTGCTACTGTCGGGAGATTGAGGAAAGTCAAAGCTAACGCTCCAGTCGGGAGTTGTTTGCTAGCTTGCTGGTATTGGATAGAACTCGTTAAATTAAGTTCAGCTGCTTGAACGTTGTTAATTGCTTCTCGCAGCACTTTTGGATGGTTGGCAAATAAGACAAAGCGATCGCCTACTACTGCACCTGCAATGGAATTTGAAGATGAGGAATTGCTATGTTGTTCTTCAGGTGACTTTTCCTCCTGAGTGTCATAAATCAGCTTAACGCCTTTGTACTGTTCAACAGTTAAGGTTGCCCCAGCTAATGCCCGCTTGGAAAAAAATAACTCTACAAACTCACGACTTTTTTCTGGTTGCTGAATTGCTAATGCCATCAAATACCCTGGCTGCCGTCCGTTTTCTGAGTTGCGATCAATATCTAAGGTACTGACAGCCAAAGTCACTTCTTTCCCCAGCCAAGGTTGAATATCTTGTTGGTAATCAATATCAGAGTTGGCTAGTAAACTTGTTTTTAGCTTAGACAATTCTGCATCACGCTGCAACGCGGGCAACTGATCTGGATTCACCAGCACTGATACCATCACTGGTGCATTTTTGGACACGAATATGGCAGCCCCTGGCGATTGTGTTGTTCCAGTACCAACACTGTGGGAATTCCTAGCGTTACAACCAGTGGTACTAATTAGTAGCAGCATCATGACAGTAGCTGCTAAAAAACTCATTAGTGGACGTTGTCTCATATTTGTTTATACATAGTGCTACAAGCCTCACACAAACCAATGATAAGCCGCTTTGTCGTTCCTAGAAAGCAGCAAAGAGTGCTAAAATTTAGTGTAATACTTTACAATACGTAGAAATAACATATTTTCTGATAGCGCTCTTAACTGATTTGTGACAAAGAAGCTCGGTAACTGTTGCGCTTACCGGATTCGATACAGCTTTGGCTCACAACATAAGTAAGATTGCTATATAGCCATGTATACTGTATGTATGTTCCAAAGGGATTTTTCGCACCCTTATATTAATGAACCCAAAAATGAAAATTTTCTGCCAACATAATAATATTAGGCTCAACATCATAGAGCTTTTACAAAAACCTCATGTTTAGTATTAGTGAAATTAGTGTAGAGGAACTGGCAGAACGTCTATCTTCAGACGCTGACAGTATTCAGTTAGTTGATGTACGCGAACCGCAAGAAGTGGCGATCGCCTGCATTGATGGCTTTATCAATCTACCATTGAGTCAATTTTCCGACTGGGCAAAGCAAATCCCTACCCGCTTAGATTTCCAGACTGAAACCCTTGTACTTTGTCACCACGGCGTTCGTTCCGCTCAAATGTGTCGTTGGTTAATTTCTCAAGGATTTACAAATGTGAAGAATGTTATAGGTGGTATTGATGCTTACTCCGCAATCGTCGATCATTCGATTCCCCAGTATTAGTTTCTTTGTTAATAAGTTCTCTGGTACCACAGTCTTAACAGCCTAAAGCTGAAAAGCTAGATATTTACTCTATGAATTAAACTAGCCTTGTCAGTATGAGCGCCCGAAGTACCGCTACTCAGTCAGCGAAGAAAGGAATTTTGTAGAGAAAGGTAAACATAATAGAATTCGTGTTCTGACAATTTATGCCTGCCTCTCAAGTCGCAAGAGCTTTGGCTGCCGAATGCTTTCCTTGCCTTTAGTCGATCATTAAGGTAAGCATTCAACTATGAACTCAATTGTGTCAACCATTAAACAAAGCTGTCTAACTATGATGATGATGGTTAATAGCTAGTTGCTGATAGCTGATAGCTTACGAAATAAGTGCCTGGAAATACAGCGATTTTATGGGAATAATGTAACTATGAACAGATAGTTGTGGTTGCTCCTTCAATCTTACCGATATTCAGTTACTCCCGAACCCTTGTAAGATTACCTATTTTCTTTTTGAATTACAAGAGCGTCCTTGGCTTGTGAAGCTGTTAATTAAATTTAGGTATTCTTCTGGCAGTTCGGGAGTAAGCTATATAAACACAACAAAAAATTTACTTTTACTTATCTTAACGGAAGAAAACTATTTGCTCTCTTGTTTTGCAACTATTCATCCTTCTTTGGCATCAATTCCCCAATTTTTTTTAACTTTAATTAAAAGTTTGCTTTAGCAAAATATCTCCTATGCAAGTTAAGCTAACTAATCGACAACAGCATATACTCTGGGCAACAATACGTCATTATATTGCCACAGCAGAGCCAGTTGGTTCCAAAGCTTTGGTAGACGAGTACAAACTGGGTGTAAGCTCAGCGACAATTCGCAATATTATGGGCGTGTTAGAAAAAGCCGGGTTACTTTACCAACCCCATACATCTGCCGGGCGCATACCTTCCGACTCTGGCTATCGTATTTATGTGGATAACTTAATGACACCATCTGAAACTTTAGCACGAGAAGTAGAGGGAACTCTACAAAAGCATCTCAAGTGGGAAGATTGGAGTTTGGAAGCTTTGCTGCAAGGAGCCGCACAAATTTTGGCAACCTTGAGTGGGTGTATTAGCTTGATTACTATGCCACAGACAAGTGTAGCCGTCTTGCGGCATTTGCAATTGGTGCAAATCGAAACGGGACGAGTCATGCTGATTGTGGTGACGGATACTTATGAAACACACTCGGCAATGATGGATTTGCCCAGAGCAGACGAAACACTACCGGATGTTGAGGTGATTGATCGCGAGTTGCAGATAGTGTCTAACTTTTTGAATAGCCACTTGCGGGGACAAAGTCTGGTGAAATTAAATGCTCTCGACTGGAGTCAATTAGATCGGGAGTTCCAATACTACGGAGAATATCTCAAAAAATCCTTTGTGGAACTATCTCGTCGCACTCACACACCATATGCCACTCAAATTATGGTTCGCGGTGTTGCAGAGTTTTTGCGTCAACCGGAATTTTCTCAACTACAGCAAGTGCAAACAATCATCCAGCTGCTGGAAGAGGAACAAGAGGATCTGTGGCGATTAATCTTTGAGGAGCCAGATGTCGATGAGGTAGGTAAGCGGCGCGTAAGTGTACGCATTGGCGCAGAAAATCCTTTAGAGCCCATACGTACTTGTTCGTTAATTTCTTCTATCTATCACCGAGGTTCATTACCGATAGGTAGTGTTGGAGTGTTGGGACCAACACGGCTAAACTATGAAAGTGCTATTACGGTTGTCGCTGCCGCAGCTGATTACCTTTCGGAATCTTTAAGTTATTTTAACAGCTGAGTTGTCAACGAATCGGTAAGTGAGGTTCATAAGTATATAAACGTAGTTGCCAGAGAACACTCTCTGGCAACTACGAACTTTAAGCAATATTTATTCATTCTGGAGATTTGACAAATATAGGGAATTATGGTAAATAAAATTATCTTTGGAGCGTTGTGGTTGGGATTTGTGACTTATGCCTTTCTCTTCGCCCCTCCCAATCAACCGGATACATTCGAGTTGATTAAGAATCTTTCGACTGGTCAATGGCAGGGCATTAACCCTCTAATAGTAGCTCTCTTCAATATCATGGGTGTTTGGCCGATAATTTACAGTTGCTTGGCGTTTTTTGATGGCAGGGGACAAAAAATACCAGCTTGGCCTTTTGTGACAGCTTCATTCGCTATGGGAGCATTTGCTTTGCTACCCTACTTAACTTTAAGAGAACCAAATCCACAATTCTCAGGCAAAAAGAATCTATTTCTCTCGCTTTTAGATTCTCGTCTCACTGGCGTTGTGCTGACTCTAGGCACAGCTATTATCGTTGCCTATGGTTGGGGTGGAGACTGGGGAAATTTTGTCCAACAGTGGCAGACTGATCAGTTTATTCATGTGATGAGCTTAGATTTCTGTCTGCTTTGCTTACTGTTTCCCGCACTATTGAGGGATGACATGGAACGTCGGGGAATGAAAAACTCTCAATTGTTCTGGTTGATTACGTTGATACCCCTATTCGGAGCAGTTGTTTATTTGTGCGTGAGATCGCCTTTAGTTGAAGTGGAAGGAGAACGACTCTTTTCCAACAGCAAGATTACAGATTAGGGGAGTCGGGAAAGCAGAGTACGAAGGGCTAATTTTACAGATGTGTTACAAGTGAGCTTTTCACAATTATGACCGAGAAAATTGTACTTTGGCTATTTTGGATTGGATTTATTGCCTACGTTTTACTGTTTGCGCCGCCACTGCATGTAGAGGAAACACTAGGGCTACTGAGGAATATTTTGACTCTTCATTGGGCAGAGATAAATCCGATTATTCTATCCTTATTCGGGCTTGTGGGCATCTGGCTAATGATTTATAGTGGTATCCTATTCTTTGATGGCAGGATGCAATGGATTCCTTTTTGGCCCTTTGCATTGGCGTCAGTGGCATCAGGTATAGTTGGACTTTTGCCATACTTGGCTCTACGATCGCCGAACCAAGAATTTTCCGGACACAAAGATACTTTTTTAAAGCTGTTAGATTCTCGCTTTTTTGGTGTTGTGCTAAGTTTTACAACAATTTGCTTGTTAGCCTACGCTCTGATCTTCGGTCATTGGGGGGATTTTTGGCAACAATTCCAAGGCGATCGCTTTATTCACGGTATGAGTTTAGCTTTTTACCTTTTTTGCTTATTGTTTCCAACGATCTTGGGAGATGATATGGCACGAAGGGGATGGAGTTTTTCTGGGGTATTCTGGTCTGTATCACTTATCCCGCTTCTTGGTTCACTAGCTTATATGAGCTTACGTGCGCCACTTCCAGAAAATACGAATCAAGTACCGGAGGCACCTGTCAACCGTTTTTCGTAAATCGCTGGTAACTGCCACCAAGCAGCATGAGGATGTTCGTGATGTTCCTCGTGGTAACCGAAATGATAGCAAGCGATAAATGATAACCAAGTTGGCAGTGAGATAGTTGTGGCGTGGGATGGTGTTGTGTAACCGCCGACTGGTTCCCGATGGGGCAGAAAAGTCCCAAAATAAAACAGTTGTAATGAACTTAATAGTGACGGTATGACAAAGAAGTAATTTAGATTACCGTGAGGTATGTGGAGTATCTGAGCTACAGAGTGATAGACAACTATCAAAGCAATGAGTTGCCGCCAATCAAAGTAAGCTTTCATAAAATGAAAATACCAAGCGAAGAAATTTTTCTGTTCGCCATTATGAAAATCCGGATCTGCTTCACGAGCCGGATTATGATGATGTTTCCAGTGGTTTTTTAATAACTTTTGGTAGGAAAAACAGCTATAAAGTAATACGCATACCGATCCAATCAAATGATTGATTTTGCTGTTTGAAGGAAATATGACTCCATGCATGGCATCATGGGCAGTAATAAACAGTCCTGTGTAAAGAAATGTTTGCCCAAGTATGGCAGCTAACAAGGTCAATTTATTGAAATGAGATAAATCAACACAGAGCAATGAAACCAAGCTCGTTGCCCAAGAGATCATGATGCTAAGAGCAATCAACAGCCCTGTATTAGTAGAAGGATTTGAACGAGCTGATAAATCTGTTGGTAGTTGCTCTGATTGATGCTGGATCGCCGTCTGACTTTGCATTTCTGTAAATCATCTCAAAAGTATTGTCATGGAAACGAAGGTTAACTGCACAGAAGTAAGAACTCCTTTAGTGGTTAACACTGTACATTCAGCTACATTAACAGTATTTTATAAATAAATGTTAAGTTTGATTAATTTTTTTTACCAGACAATCTTTAGGGAAAAGTAATACTGCTATTTGAAAAGTATGATTTGCTACTGAAAAGCGGCTCACTAAATTTCTGAGGTAGGGTTTGGGACGAACACAATTGCAAAAACCGACTACCTTAACACAAAATATGCCCGCTCCAACGACAATGTCGGAGCTTCTTAAGGTGGAGCTGATCGTCGCTCGATAGGGGCACAACACATTATTCTGTTGTCCGTTCATGCCCTTAGAAAAATGACGTGGCCCACTCCGGTTGGAGGACACTGAGATTAAGTCCGGAAATCTGGGTAACTAATGGCAGAAATTGTCCCAACTCTCATCATGAGAAGAGTTGACAACTAACGAGGAGCAGAAGAGACTAAGTGGAATAAGTCACGCATCACACTATAGCCATTAAAATCCCAAAGTAGGTAAGCAACGAAACCAATCATTGCCAGACGTCCCTGCCACAGTTCAGACTGCGGTGTAAAACCAAACTTAACCGCGTTGCGATCGCTACCGTTGTATGCTTTCTCAGTTGCATCTGTAGGATAATTTCCCTTTGTAGACTTTACCATTGTTAAGTTTCCTAAATTTTTCTAGATATTTTTATATTAGTTAGACATTCGGATAGTGATATCTGTCTATAGTGGCAAAGTTCAAGCAACTCCAAAGGATGACACTTAGAGTATAATATGCATCAAGTAAAGGATTGTTAAGATCCAGTGTATAGTTAATTTGATAGAGGAAGTATAAGGGGAGACAGCACTCTTAGGAGGAGGAAGACTGATCACAAGAATGCGCAGGCAATGGTGATGTTTCCCACAATTACGTATCATCCAGTTCATAGTTGTATATTTTGCGATTCAAATCACGATTGACAGCATAGTTGCAGAGTCAGGTTTCTATCAAAACTGCTCCAACAGGAACTGAATGGATGACAGGGATAGTCATAAGTGAGTAAGTAGGTTAACTAAATTTTTTCCTCCTGTAGCAATCTAAAAAACAGATGATTTTCTAATATGATATTTTCGCTACTGAAATTTACTTAACAAAATATGCAAACCTTGCCTACACTTACAACTTCCAATATTGGTTCTCCTCAACTCATAGACACGACAGTAAAGAGGCGCAAAACTCGTACCGTTCAAGTTGGTAATGTCGCTATTGGCGGTAGTAACCCCGTAGTGGTGCAGTCGATGATTAACGAAGATACTTTAGACATAGATGGTTCTGTTGCAGGTATTCGTCGTCTACATGAAATCGGTTGCGAAATTGTTCGCGTTACTGTACCAAGTATGGCTCACGCCAAAGCATTAGCAGAAATTAAACAAAAATTAATCAAAACTTACCAAGATGTTCCCATCGTTGCTGACGTACATCACAATGGGATGAAAATTGCCCTGGAAGTTGCCCAGCATATAGAGAAAGTGCGAATTAATCCTGGGTTGTACGTGTTTGAAAAGCCAGATTTCAAGAGAACTGAGTATACTCAAGCTGAATTTGACGAAATCGGCGAAAAAATTGGAGAAACCTTAGCTCCTTTGGTGATTACTTTGCGCGATCAAGGGAAAGCTATGCGAATCGGCGTTAATCACGGTTCTCTTGCGGAAAGGATGCTGTTCACTTACGGCGACACTCCAGAAGGAATGGTTGAGTCGGCCATAGAATTCATTCGCATCTGTGAATCGCTTGATTATCACAACCTGGTGATTTCTCTGAAAGCCTCACGAGTTCCAGTGATGGTAGCAGCATACCGCTTAATGGTTCGTCGGATGGATGAGCTTGGTATGGATTATCCCTTGCATTTGGGTGTAACTGAAGCAGGAGATGGAGAATACGGACGGATTAAATCTACTGCGGGCATGGCGACGCTGTTAACTGATGGCATTGGTGATACAATTCGCGCATCGCTTACAGAAGCACCAGAAAAAGAAATTCCCGTTTGCTACAGCATTTTGCAAGCTTTGGGATTGCGGAAAACAATGGTGGAGTACGTCGCGTGTCCTTCTTGTGGACGCACTTTATTCAACCTTGAAGAAGTGCTGCATGTCGTTCGAGAAGCAACCAAGCACCTCACAGGTTTGGATATAGCGGTTATGGGTTGCATTGTCAACGGGCCTGGAGAAATGGCTGACGCTGACTATGGTTATGTTGGTAAAACTCCAGGGTATATTTCTCTTTACCGTGGAAGAGAAGAAATCAAAAAAGTTCCGGAAGAAAAAGGTGTAGAGGAATTGATTAACCTGATTAAAGCGGATGGACGCTGGGTAGATCCTTAACATTTACAACAATTTTACTCTTCAACGACTACAAAGGTCGCCGGATTGCACAGTATTATTTGGAAATAACAAAGTATGCTCAGTCTCTACACTAATACCCTGTGTTAGATTGAGCATACTAACCACCAACTTTCCGACACTGCTCAGCTTTCACTATGGGAATTACAAGAAATGGGCTTGTTTTGGGTGCTACGGCGGTGACGCTATCAACGATCGCAGTCACAACTTTGGGCATTCATTCACAAGGGCAGGCTTTATTTAAAAACGATCCGAAGGGATTAATAGACGAAGTTTGGCAAATTGTTGATCATAGCTATGTAGACGGGACTTTCAATAAACTAGATTGGCAAAATGTTCGTCGTGAGTATCTAAGCAAATCTTACAGCAGTAACCTTGAAGCTTACAAGTCTATCCGAGAAATGCTGAAGAAGCTAAATGATCCTTACACTCGGTTTATGAATCCAGAGGAATTCAAAAGTTTACAAGTTGATACCTCTGGTGAACTTACAGGTATTGGCATCACAATCGGTCAAGATGAAAAGACGAAAAAGCTGACTGTGATTGCACCAATTGAAGATACACCAGCTTTCAAGGCTGGTTTGTTGGCAAAAGACATTATTACTAAAATTAACGGTAAAAGCACAGAGGGTATGGATACTAACGTGGCAGTATCCTTAATCCGAGGTGAAGCGGGAACTTCAGTGAACCTGACAATTAACAGGAATAATCAACAAAAAGACTTTAAGATCACACGGGCGAAGATAGAAATTCATCCTGTGAAGTATTCCCAACAAAAAACCCCCATAGGCAATGTAGGCTATATTCGCTTGAACCAGTTCAGCGCTAATGCTGGTAAGGAAATGCAAAACGCCATCACAAATTTAGAGAATAAACAGGTGGTGGGATATGTTTTGGATTTGCGTAATAATCCAGGTGGCTTATTATTTGCCAGCGTAGAAATCGCCAAGATGTGGCTGGATAAAGGCACGATTGTCTCTACCAGGGAACGTCAAGGAAACGGCGATCGCGAAATAGCAGACGGACATCCTTTGACTAACAAACAGCTCGTCATTCTGGTGGATAAAGGTTCAGCAAGTGCTAGTGAAATTCTCTCCGGAGCCTTGCAGGATAACAAGCGTGCTGAATTGGTAGGGACTCGCACCTTTGGAAAAGGACTGGTGCAATCGGTGCGTCCGTTAGAAGATGGTTCGGGGATGGCAGTCACAATTGCTAAATACTATACACCACTCAATCATGATATTAATAAGCGTGGGATTGAACCAGATGTCAAAGTAGAATTGACAGATGCCCAGCGTCAAAACCTGTGGCTCCATGAACGCGATAAAATTGGGACTTTACAAGATCCTCAGTTTGCCAAAGCCGTGGAAGTTTTAGGCAAAGAAATCGCAGCTAAAGGTAATACAAACGCACAAAAATGAAGATCCACGGAAATGTAGAGACGCTCCGTTTTCTAGCGTCTCTATAGTCCGGCTTACTGTTAGCTTTAGATGGGTTGACACTTAAGCGATCTAATGAGTCCAACACTTCGGGGCGATCGCTTCCCCTTGCATTGTATAATAATTTACAAAGTACTCAAGTTAAACTTGATACTCTAATCTTGGTTTGGGCAGATCTGATCACACAATAGTGGATGAATCGAATTACATTTGTGTTTTTTTAGATACTCATTAGTGAGGGAGCTAACCCTCATATTACTAAAAATTCAGAAAATGACCTTTGAATTATTGACCTAATAAAGACTTTACAGCACCTTATAAACTACTACCCACTTACTGGGTAATAATATCTACTTATCATGTTTGTCCTAAAGTTTACTATAAGTGAACTTTAGAAAAACTTATTATGTCTAAAAAATTACTTGTTTGTATAGGTGACGGAGATAATATAGGTGATACTATTGAGCTTCATCTACTTTCAGAAAATCTTGAAGAAGCTGGCAAATTTTCCTTTCAAGTGAAAACAGCTATGACAAAGATAGCCGAGCTTGCTCAACATGAAATGGAAGCTTCGCTAGTTTATGTAGCAGGTGACGATATATGTTTTGTTGTACCAGCAAATAAAAATTTCACAAGCTGT
The DNA here is from genome assembly GCA_029379265.1 of Rhizonema sp. NSF051. GTDB lineage: Bacteria > Cyanobacteriota > Cyanobacteriia > Cyanobacteriales > Nostocaceae > Rhizonema. The sequence goes on along the minus strand of JAQYWN010000095.1, from coordinate 751 downwards.
TTGGTTTTTTACTCAGATTTATTTCTAGAAATTACTGGAAGAACTATGTCCTTTGGTGTTGGAAGAAATTCAATTGAGGCTTTAATTAGCCTTAGAAAAGCAAAAGTGTCAGGTAAAGGTCGTGTGATTGTATTCGGAGGTATATATTGAAAGATTTATATATTTTTGTCACTACTGATAGACCAGATCAGTACCTTAATTCCATTGTACATTGTATTTTAAGAGGTACAAAACGTATCGTCTTTATTCAAATTGAAGATTCTAAGGTTGAGCAAATTCAGCTTAATTTATTACGCACAAATGTTTATAATTTAATCCAGAATCTTTCATTAGGTTCTTATAAGTATTATACGGGTGATCATAAAGATACAGCAATAAAACTAGATAATGATTATAATCCCAGCGAACTTGCTACATTAAAAACACTTTATATTCCTTGTCTAATAGATAATATTAAATGGGAAATTGATAGAATTAAATATCTTGAATTAAAACAATATACATCTGATTTACTTAAACAACTAGGAAAAAATCTAATTTTGGATGTGACTGCAGTTAATAAAGCTTATATTGGTGATTTATTTGCTTGTTGCTTGCTTAACAACATTACAGAACTTAGGACTTTTGAATTGTTAATCAAACCAAACTTTAATAAACCTTGGAAAATGCTTATACATAATCTAGAAGAAGATAAGCAATATAGATATTTAAATCTGGTAGAAACACCCATTTTTAAAGAAAGTACTAGAGC
>JAQYWN010000917.1 GCA_029379265.1 Rhizonema sp. NSF051 | reverse complement strand
CAATTATAGATCTTGGCGATCCCCATTGCGAATGCCTTGAGAGCAAGCAGGGAACTGCTAAAATAAATCTGTAATTTGTGATACATAATTAAAATTTTCGCAAAAATTTTCTCCCCTCAGCAAATCAAAGAAAGCACTCCTATCTTTGTTATGGAGATGCGACAGAAAAGCTTATTCCTTATTGGGCATTGATGATAGTTGTACAAATTGATAACGGTCAACTGACGTAAAGCTCGCCCATTTGCGAAGATTCTGTCTGGTAGTATGAGGAATAGACACATTGGGTAGGAACGCTTCTAGAGGATATTTGATGTGTAGCTCAGTTTTAGCATATTGCCAAGAAATAAATGCCCAACCTTCAAACTAGATCTCTGTCGTAGTCGCGCTTGTTGGCCGGGGGATCTTCCCAAGACTTCGCGCAATATTCCAATATCGTTCAGTTAAGGCATTTATTCGTTGAGGCAGGCAGGGGAGGAAAGAGTTGACGAACAATTAGTTCTTTGCCCCCCCTGCTCAAGAACAGCTTGCCTTCACGAGTCAACGTCTTATCTGAACCGTATTGCGCTTGGGTTCCCCAATACGGTTGGGCATTTATTTTTACGGAGCAGTCTTAGGGAATTGGTATTACGCGAAATATCACCCCTCAAAGGAGTGGGATGAATTTATATCATGTCCATAAGACAATACGGTTCAGTTAACGCTAGCTAAATCTCACAAAACTAAAAAAACTTTTCCAGAGTAGTCAATATCTATTTCAAGACGGATGAAAATAATCGTATATCTCTTGTGCAAGACGCGCTCCAATTCCGGGAACTTCAGTCAATTGTGTGGCTGTTGCTTGCCGGATATAATCAACAGAGCGGAAATGTCCCAAAAGCTGCTTCTGTCTATGATTTCCCAAACCGGGAATTTCATCTAAACGCGATCGCTTTAACTTATCACTGCGCTGCTGTCTGTGAAAATTCACAGCAAATCGATGCGCTTCATCTCGCAATCGTCGTAACAGTTGAACCCCTGGTTGTTCTGCATCAGTTGTCAGGGGCTGTGACTCTCCTGGAAGAAAAATTTCCTCTCGCTGTTTGGCAAGACTAACAACTCGCAAGTCTTCTAACAAATTCATTTCTTGCAAGACGGCGACAACAGATGATAGCTGACCTTTACCACCATCGATCATAATTAAGTCAGGCCAATCAGGATTATCTTCTCGCGACAATTGTGAATCTGTATACTTACGGAAGCGACGTTGGATAACTTCGGCGAGACTGGCAAAGTCATCTGAGTGCCCTGCGGTTACAGTCGGATTTTTGATTTTGTAGTGACGGTAGTGCTGCTTCGCTGGTAAACCGTCGATAAAGACAACTTGGGAAGCGACTGCATTCGATCCTTGGATATGAGAAATGTCGTAACCTTCGATACGGTGGGGTAAGTCACCTAAGTCGAGAATATCGGCTAAATCTTGCATTGCTTGTTGATTGCGATCGTTCAACTTCTGCATCCTTTGCAGTTCATACTGAGCGTTTCGCTCTACCATCTCAATCAATTCTGCTTTAATTTGCCGTTGGGGAGTTAAAATTGTCACTTTTCTGCCTCTACGTTCTTGTAAAACATCAGCTAACAGATCTGCATCTGGTAACTCATGCTGTACTAAAATCTCTGTAGGAATTTCTACAGAGTCAGCAGTCTGATAATGCTCTTCTAAAACACGTTGTAATATAGCTCCTGGTTCTACTTGGGAAGTTAGCGAGGAGACTTCAGCAACAAATGCTAATCTTCCTACCAATTGCCCAGCACGAATTTGGAACAATTGAATGTACGCGTGTTGTTCGTCAAGAGCCAACGCGATCGCATCCCGTGAAACTGTATCATCTGGTAGGGATACTTTTTGATCTGCATTCAACGATTTCAGCCCAGCAATTTGATCGCGAATCCGCGCTGCTGACTCAAAGTTGAGTGCTTGTGCTGCAAAATGCATTTGCTCAGTTAAAGTCTCAATCAGTTCGCTTTGCCTACCTTGGAACACCATCGCCACTTTCTGTACTGTTTTGCGGTATTCAGATGGTGATACCAAGCTTTGACAGACACCGGGGCAACGTCCTAAATCGTAATTCAAGCAAGGACGATCCTTAAACAGTGGTTGAGGACGTTGTTTTAAGGGAAAGATCCGCTTACACAAACGCAAAATCTCCCGCAGTAAGCGAGAATCAGTATAGGGACCGTAGAATTTATCTTTTTCTTTGCCTATTTGACGTTTACGAGTGATAAAAATACGAGGATAATCTTCTGACCATGTGATGCAAACGTAAGGATATTTTTTATCATCCTTAAGCAGCACGTTAAAATATGGTTGGTGCTGCTTGATCAGGTTAGCTTCCAGCGCCAATGCTTCGGCTTCGGTGTCGGTGACAATGAATTCAATTTCTGTCACCTGTTTCACCATTGTGGCGATGCGTTCACTCAATCTTTGAGAGTCACGAAAATAGGAACGGACACGCGATCGCAACTTCCGCGATTTTCCGATGTACATAATGCGATCGCTTCCGTCTCGCATAAAATAAACTCCTGGTTCCGGAGGAATTTCGCGCAGACGGTTTTCTAAACGTTCTGGATCTTTAACTAATGGCATTGTTTGAGCAGATGTTGTCACAAACAGAGTTTGGCAATTTATTAATATGAGCGCCCGAAGTGCAGGAGGGCGATTAAGACTATTCGTGAATTGTGTAAGTCTTCAGACTTAAGCCACTTTAACAAATAGTCTATGCTGACAGCCGAGCGCTAACGATTGAATGTTTACAGCAATTTAATAAACCTACTATATCTATTTTAAGTGAAATCACCGTTCTTTATTCACTCATTTAAAAGATATGTACGTTTAGCTACAGCAAGGCTCCTCCCCAATTTATCAAAAGAGGCAAAAATGTGGATATTCTTCGTCCCTTATCGCCCCAGGCTCAATTCTCTTCTTACCTCCTTTTTAAAGAGGTTACCCTTTCGGGGGAGCGTAAAACCTGGGATAAAAAACCCGCTTTGAGAAGTATTGTAATAGCTGAGGGCTGAATGCTGACACATGACAGTATGAAGAAAGTATTTATATTTATCTTCTTTTTTTTTATTCTTATAAAGAC
>JAQYWN010000916.1 GCA_029379265.1 Rhizonema sp. NSF051 | reverse complement strand
ATATGTTTAAATACGTGTTTAAATGATACATTAGGAAGGCTTTCTAATAGGCGAATGAGTCGAGTAACATTTGTTCACTTATTTATGTTTTTTTGCGCTAACCTATTTAGGGAATTGAGAATATTACCAATCGACTGTCAACCATTACCATAAAAAAGAGCGCTTCACACTTTTTAAGGGAACAATGGCGAGAGATTTACGGGGATTCATTAAAATTCTGGAAGAAAGAGGACAATTACAGCGAATTTCAGCTTTGGTTGACCCAGATTTAGAAATTGCTGAAATTGCTAACCGGATGCTGCAACAAGGTGGTCCGGGACTCATATTTGAAAACGTCAAAGGTGCATCCTTTCCGGTGACGTTGAACCTTATGGGAACAGTAGAAAGGATATGTTGGGCAATGAATATGCAGCATCCAGAGGAATTGGAAACCTTGGGGAAAAAGTTGGCGATGCTGCAACAACCAAAACCGCCGAAGAAAATTGGACAGGCAGTGGAGTTTGGGAAGGTGTTGTTTGATGTGCTGAAGGCGAAACCAGGACGTAACTTTTTCCCCAGTTGTCAGCAAGTTGTGATTCAAGGCGACGATTTGGATTTGAATAAGTTACCTTTGATACGTCCATATCAAGGTGATGCTGGTAAGATTATCACCTTGGGATTGGTGATTACCAAAGATTGTGAGACAGGAACACCAAATGTGGGTGTGTATCGTTTGCAACTACAATCACAGAAGACGATGACCGTTCACTGGTTATCAGTTCGGGGTGGCGCAAGGCATTTACGCAAAGCAGCAGAACGCGGTCAGAAATTAGAGGTGGCGATCGCTCTCGGTGTCGATCCCTTAATTATCATGGCTGCTGCTACGCCGATTCCCTTAGACTTATCAGAATGGCTGTTTGCCGGATTATACGGCGGTTCAGGTGTACAGTTGGCAAAGTGTAAAACTATAGATTTAGAAGTTCCAGCAGATTCAGAATTTGTGCTGGAAGGGACAATTACGCCAGGAGAAGTATTGCCAGATGGTCCGTTTGGCGATCATATGGGGTATTACGGTGGCGTGGAGGATTCGCCCTTGATCCGCTTCCATTGTCTGACACATCGCACTGATCCGATTTACTTGACGACTTTTAGCGGACGTCCACCGAAAGAAGAAGCGATGATGGCGATCGCATTGAACCGGATCTACACTCCTATTTTGCGGCAACAAGTGTCAGAAATTGTAGATTTCTTCTTGCCGATGGAAGCTTTGAGTTATAAAGCGGCGATTATATCTATTGATAAAGTATATCCGGGACAGGCAAGACGGGCAGCTTTGGCGTTTTGGAGTGCTTTGCCGCAGTTTACTTACACTAAGTTTGTGATTGTGGTCGATAAAGATATTAACATTCGCGATCCGCGTCAAGTCGTGTGGGCGATTAGTTCTAAAGTGGATCCGACGCGAGATGTATTTATTCTGCCCAATACGCCGTTTGATAGTTTAGATTTCGCCAGTGAGAAGATTGGCTTGGGTGGCAGGATGGGAATTGATGCAACGACAAAGATTCCACCGGAAACGGAACATGAGTGGGGTGCAACTTTAGAGTCAGATCCAGAAGTCGCAGCGATGGTAGATAGACGTTGGGCAGAGTATGGTTTGGCGGATCTACAGTTAGGAGAGGTTGACCCAAATTTGTTTGGGTATGATATGAGGTAAGGAAGACGCGGTGATAAAGAAGAGTGGAAGACAAAGGAAACATTTTTTTCTTTATTCCCCGCGTTCCCCTCTTCTCTCGAGGTACTGATTATGCCTTCTCCATTTCCGGGTATGAACCCGTATTTAGAAGATCCTGAATTATGGTCGGGAGTGCATGGGCGGTTGATAGTGGCTATCGCTGACTCCCTTTCACCTCAACTACGTCCGTCGTATTTTGTAGCAATTGAGGAGCGAGTTTATCAAACAACTGGGGAGGATAGACTCTTAGTTGGTATTCCCGACGTCGTTGTACAAAGTCCTCTGGCGACAATAAATCCGACAATGCCGAATGTAGCAGTGGCTGCACCTCCTGCCCAGCCTGCAACTGTGACAGTTCCCATGCCTGAGACAGTTAAGGAAAGATATTTAGAGGTGCGTCATGCGGGAACAAAAGAAGTCGTGACAGTGATTGAGGTACTCTCACCTAAGAATAAACGTACAGGCGAAGGACGCAATGCATACGAAACTAAGCGCCTGCGGGTGTTGGGAAGTTCAACGCATCTGGTAGAAATTGATTTGTTACGTGCAGCAGAACCAATGCCGATTTTAGGCAATAGTATTCAAAGTGATTATCGGCTGTTGGTAAGTCGAGGAGAACGTCGTCCCAATGCTGATTTATATGCTTTTAATTTACCAAGTGAGATTCCCTCGTTTCCACTGCCATTGCGTTCGACGGATATTGAACCATTACTGGATTTACAGACATTACTCAGTGAGTTATATGACCGCGCCAGTTATGATTTAGTCATAGATTATAGACAGGAACCAATTCCACCACTAAAAAAAGCTTACACAGGATGGAATGATACTTTGTTACGACAGCAAGGATTGCGTTAAAGAGGATTACATCAATGTCTTCTCCATTTCCGGGGATGAACCCTTATTTAGAACATCCTGAACTCTTTCCTTTCCTTACATCATTGGTTAATTATTGATATGAAATATACTCATACTTCCAAACGCGATCGCATTAGCCCCCTCCGTTGAGAGCGCGGTTGGGGTTGGGTTCTATTTCTGTAGGCAACCTACAATCTTTTCCAACACCCCATCGATTGAACCCAACACATCCTCATTCCTAAACCGCACCACCCGCAACCCTATACTTTCCAAAAACTCCTGACGAATTGCATCCTCTTGCTGAGTGTACTGGTGAACTGCGCCATCTACCTCTACAATTAACTGTGCTTCCCCACAGTAAAAATCTACAATAAAACGGTCAATTGCGTGTTGACGGCGAAACTTGAAGCCTAATTGCTTGTTTCTCAACATTTGCCAAAGTTTCTGTTCTGCTGGGGTAGGTTCGCGCCGCATCTGTCGCGCTAGTGGCTTGAGTTTTGCCCAAAGTTCAGGTGATGTTTGCCAACTCGATCCTGAAACCCCACCCCCTAGCC
>JAQYWN010000915.1 GCA_029379265.1 Rhizonema sp. NSF051 | reverse complement strand
CTTTACCTACATGCTCAAACATGCCGATGCTGACAAACTTATTGAATTGTCCTTGCACTTCTCTATAATCGGCAATGATGATTTTAATGCGATCTTCTAATCCTCTGTGCTCAATCCGTTCTTGCGCCAGCTTTGCTTGCTCCACACTCAGCGTAATCCCTGTTCCAGAAATACCATAGCGCTCAGCAGCATAGATTAGCATTCCACCCCAGCCACACCCGATGTCAATCAGGGATTCCCCGGACTGCAAAGCCAGTTTTTGGCAAATTAACTCATACTTTTGACGCTGCATTTGTTCCAGGGAGTCTGCCTCTTGAAGACGATAGCCACAGGAATAGGTCATTGTGGGATCAAGAAAATTCTGATAAAAATCGTTGCCTAAATCGTAGTGATGCTGGACATTCTTGCGACTGTTTTGGATCAGAATGGGGAGTGTTCGCAGACGTTGAGTAATGACTATGAGCGCAAGGGCTATCGTTACTTGATCACGCGCTTTGTCGGCTACATTGCTGCGATACAACAATCCAAGTAGTTCAACGAGATTATTGTTTTCTTCGTCCCACCAGCCGTCCATATACGCTTCACAAAACCCCAATGATCCAAACGTTAGAATACGATTGTAGGTTTTGGGGTTGTGAATGTTCATACAGAGTGGTAGATCTGAATCCTTCTCGCCAAACTTGAATATTCTGCCCTCTGGGTTTGTAACTGTCAGATTTCCGGCTTCAATCAGACTGAAAAGCTGATAGAGATAGCGTTCTCCATCAGGTAAATTGAGTAAATGCGATCGCCCTCTGATAGTGCCTCCGAACCATTGCCCAATTTTCTGAAAGCTGGTTGAGCGAACGTATTTTGCCTTGGATGTATCATTTCTTGCCACGAGTTCAACTCCCTGAATTGAATGTTGAGTTTGTCGTCTTGCTGTTTGTCGCTAACCTCAATTTCTCGAGAAGTAAAATGGTGAACCAAACAATATCCACTTCCCACCAGCGCCACCCAAACCGTGCTGATGATTGGAATGCATGATGATTGTTGTGCCAACCTTCGCCGAAAGTCAGCAGTGCCACCCACCAACAATTGGTGGAGCGATCGCCCACCTCATGGTGACGATAGCCAAACTTGTGACAGGCACTATTGACAAAACAAGTGCTGTGAAAACCCACAAATAAGCGCACAAAAATTCCCCACACAACAAAAGGCATTCCGCCCAGTCCGTATAGTACAACCGCCAGCGCAATTTGCACAGCAATATAGTGCTTGTTGCAAAACTGATAAAACGGATCATTGGCAATGTCTTTGGTGAAGCGGCTGAGTTTTGTTTGATTCGGTACCTCATGCATCAGCCAGCTAATATGACTCCACCAAAACCCCTGAGCAGCGTTATGGGGATCGTCGGGGGTATCAGCGTATAAATGGTGCATTCGATGATAGCCCACCCAGCCTTTGACAGCACCTTGACTTGCTAAAGTGCCGCACAAAATAAAAAAGTACTCTAGCCATTTGGGAACTTTAAAGCTGCGATGTGTGGCTAGCCGATGGAACCCTAGTGAAATCCCCAGTCCCACTGTCAGCCAGTGAAGAAATAGAGCCACCCCAACGGCTGACCAGCTAAAATTAGTAGGAACAAATGCCAGTAATACTCCTAGATGCAGGAATAGCGTGAATATAATCACATGCCATCGGGGAACAGGTGGATTTAACCGAACATTAATCATATTGTTTTTGTTTCAAGAACTGAGTGGTTAAATCAAGTTGAAATTCTCCCCAACGTAGCTGCACCTGTTTGTAACACTCAGCAGGGGGAATAGCTAGGTTTTGCAGCAGGTTGATATCCACTGCACCGTTACCAATGATCAGAACCACAATTGCTCTTGTGGGGTCATAGGTGGCGATAGCTCGTTTCAGTGTGGTCACGGCATCTTTCTCCAGTTCAAGTGCTTGTATATACCTTATGACCTGACTACTCAGAATAAATACTGGATTGAAAGTTACTGAATCGACACTCCAATCAATGAAGGGAGGGATTGCATCTACGACATCGCATACCACCATGCCCTTTCCGGCATTTATATAACCATTCCAGGCAGTGTATCCGATGGTCAAAATATTGTGGTGAATAAATCGGTTTTGCCAGTAGCCGAAGTCTCCCTGCGAGAATTCATTTTGCAGTCGCATTGGCTTCCTCCCGTAAAACTTTTATTACTTGCACATCGTCAACTGTTTGCCAGTGTTTCTCTGCCTCCGATTTACCACCTGAAAAAGTTAAAAGCGCTTTCTTTACCTCCCGGTTTTTGTCAATTCGGGGGTAGCCCAATGTTTCGCTTTGAATACTCAAAGTTGTAGCGTCCTAATTTTGAATTTATGAGTGGAAATGTATTACTTGAACTGACCGATTTCACTTGTTGCTAATCAATTTGGCTACAGTAAACATATACCAAATACAGATTGGTAATTACTAAGCAAAAGCACCAATAAGCCACCTTCCTAAAAGGCGACTATAAACGGTAGTTACTTAAAAGCTACTGAAAATTTATTGAATTGAATCTTTTCAAATTAGGTAGCTACAATTCCGATTCCCTCGAAAGTAGCCTTGACGCGGCTCGATTGTAAAAATGCAAAAAATCTGAATAGACCATCATCCGTACCTCGCAGATGAAAAACAACAGGTTCATAGTCGGCGGGCATTCTGACTTAGAAAATAAAACATTCTCATTACAGTTGCGGGACAGTGGCAGATTTACACTGCTCTTTCCCCTTTACATCTAGTGGCTGTTTCCTACTAGAACCGATTTTGTGTTTAAATATTAACATAGTTTAGAATGCGTGACAAGTTAAGAATTTATTTGGTTTGTCTTAAGTTAAAGAGCTAGCTTCACCAAAATCTGACCAGACCATAAATGTGGTTGAAATTTTGACTTCTTTGGGGTTTGACACTTTTTTTGCAGTTGATTACCAGCTAGAGATGAAATTCGTAGCGATATGGGGAACTTAAATCATTGCCAGTACATCCCTAAAATAAACATCTCTAAAAATTAATTATGCGCTCGTCAAAAATACTGCTAGGGGCGAGCAGTCCTTTACTCTTACTTCATTTGTCTTGATGTATAATTTCACTTAGTATTTTAG
>JAQYWN010000914.1 GCA_029379265.1 Rhizonema sp. NSF051 | reverse complement strand
TATTGATATAGAAAGCTGCTACGTTACAAATAAAAAATTCCAGTTCCTTGATTTAGTCCAGGATATTATTACTTATGGAGAGAAAATAACAACATCAAACTCTGCTGCTGCAACGTTAAAACAATTCCAGACGCCTGAAGCTCTTGAATTGTGGGTAAAAAATATTACACAAAACCAGCAATTAATTTTTCGGGGCAAATACGGCGAAGAACCTTTTATCAATCAACCAAAGCTAATTGATGGCAAAACAGCACAACTGCTAATCGAGTCAAGTTTAACACGACATGATGGACAGAATAGCGTATCTGCATATGACCTGACACGGTTAGTTTCGATGGTAGGATGGCATCTACACATTGCCGATGACTCCCGATTGCCAGGAGTGCAGTGGCAGAGTTTGAAAAGCATCATTAAAGCTATGGGAAATGACAGGGCACGCTACGTAGATGTGGCGTTACAAAGCTTGGGATTGGAAAACGTTATCAGTTCTCCTGTCATTATCTCGAAATTGGGTGACGGGTACTCTAAAATCAGAAAAAGAAATGAAATCACTTATGTTGCCTTTGTGCAGTTTGTGGATGAGCATTTAAAGACGAATAACCAGCTAGGTAAGTTAAGAACTTTAGCGATCGCACTTAAGGGAGCAATGCCTCCAACTAATAGTCAATGGATTGAGCTTGATGCTCGTATGGCAACTGAAGTCACTGAAATTATTCGCTTAGTCGTAATGGAAAAGCTGGCATAATGACAGCTATAGCAATCCGTTGAGGATTCGTAAACGCCAAGATCCCCGAAAACTCTTACGAAGTCGGGGATCATTCAGCCACATCCAACGTGTCTTGATTCGCTTAGAGTAGCAATGCAGCAGCAGAGCGGGGCAGCGCCTGATCAAGCAACAGTTTCATAGCTGGCAGGGAGATCAATAATTTTATCGTCGATAGACATAGAAGCGTAAATCAGTGATTGCTGAATGTCTTCATCTTCTAACTCAGGAAACTCATGATGCAGTTCTTCTCGGTTAGAATAAGTCGCCAGTAATTCAATTACACGACGTACAGTTAACCGTAAGTCTCGAATACACGGTTGTCCATTCATTCGAGCAGGATTGATTGTAATACGGTCTAGTTTCACAAGTGTCTTATCTATGTAGTCTTTCTAATCATCGTAGCACTCCCTACTCTACAGGTAGGGAACTTTTCTTACGGTGAACTAGGTAGAAAAATTTGTCAGTGGAGTGATGCTAAATAATGCCGCTAGACTTTAATCTAGTACAAGCGAACTAACTCGGAATCGAATGTCTGACTTAATTTTATTTTGGCACCGCCGCGACTTACGCATCTTTGATAATACAGGACTCAGTATCGCACGACAGCAGAGTCCAAAGGTTGTGGGCGTGTTTTGCCTCGATCCTAATATTTTAGAAAAGGATGATGTTGCTCCTGCAAGAGTCACTTATATGATAGGCTGTTTGCAGTCACTACAACAGCAATATGCTCAAGCTGGAAGTGAGTTATTAATACTCCGCGCCCATCCGACACAAGCAATTCCAGCACTGGCAGCAGCATTAGGAGCCAAAGCAGTATTCTGGAATTGGGATGTGGAACCTTACTCCCAAGAACGCGATCGCCTGGTGATGGAGGCGCTTCTAGAAAAAGGCATCCAGTTTCTAGAGAAAAACTGGGATCAGATCCTTCACGCACCGGAAGATATTCGCACGGGTTCTAACAAGCCTTACACCGTTTACACTCCCTTCTGGAAGAATTGGAATAGCAAACCGAAGCCCAATCCTGTAGAAAATCTGGAAAATGCCCAAGGTTTGACGGAAGCGGAAAGGGAAATTGCCGGGCAAGCTGGGGTGATTGCACTGCCCACTGCTAAAGATTTAGGTTTTCATTGGGATGGAGATTTAGCGATCGCACCAGGTTATGAAGCAGCGAAAGAACGGTTAGAGGAGTTTTGCTCTCGTTGCATTAATGAATACAAAGAACAACGTAATTTCCCAGCAGTTGATGGCACATCCCAACTCAGTGCGGCTTTGAAATTTGGTGCCATCGGCATTCGCACTGTTTGGCAAGCCACCTTAGATGCAGAGCAAAACAGCCGCAGTGATGAAACAGAAGTAAGCATCTCTGCATGGCGACAAGAGTTAGCGTGGCGGGAGTTTTATCAACACGCTATGTATAACTTCCCAGAATTAGCAGAGGGTGCTTTCCGCGAAACTTTTAAAAGCTTTCCTTGGGAAACCAACGAAGAACATTTTCAAGCTTGGTGTGAGGGAAAAACTGGTTATCCAATTGTTGATGCCGCAATGCGGCAGTTGAATGAGTTTGGCTGGATGCACAACCGTTGTCGGATGATTGTTGCCAATTTCCTCACTAAAGACTTACTCATTAATTTTCAATTGGGAGAAAAATACTTTATGCAGAAGTTGATAGATGGCGATTTATCTGCCAATAATGGCGGCTGGCAATGGAGTGCTTCTAGCGGTATGGATCCCAAACCTGTACGAATTTTCAACCCCGCCAGTCAATCCCAAAAATTCGATCCTGAAGGTGAATACATCCGGCAATGGGTGCCTGAATTACGTTCTATGGATGCGGAATATTTAGTCACTGGGAATATTACTCCTTTAGAACGTGATGCCCTTGGCTATCCTCAGCCAATTGTGGATCACAAGCAACAGCAACGGTATTTTAAAGAGCGTTATCAACAGCAAAAAGAGGGAGCAACAATTCAAGATTGAGAAATATATTGATATGGTGTCCGTCAAATCAACCAAAATAAAAATGACCCCTCTCTGCTTACAGGGATGGTAGATGTAGATAAAGCACAGCGAAAAGCGGGGTGCGGTTCAGAGAGAATTAAGGTTAATTTACCGGACATGATATGAGATTGTAAAATTTGAGCTTTGGTGGGTAATGCCCGTATAAACCAACTACTGTAGAACATTGCCCACCTTGCTTTCATGTCAAATTTTTCACTTTCTGATTTAGGATTGCTATATTTCAAACCTAGAGTAGTTGATCTTCTTTCTTAGCTTCCTTTACTCAGCAGGGGTTTTTTATATTGGTATTCATTTTTGGCGGTTCAGGAGTATATAAAGGAGACATAAAGCTAAGTCAGGATTCATAGAAAATATTTAAAGAT
>JAQYWN010000913.1 GCA_029379265.1 Rhizonema sp. NSF051 | reverse complement strand
CTACTATATATTATACTATATATACGATTTAGTCGATAATAAACATATATAAAATACTTCATTGTTTTTCAGAGTTAGCGCGTCTCAAACCCTATTGACAGATGGATTATAGCTGAGTGTTGAGTTTGGAAGAGCCGCCGCCAACACAGAAACCACATACTGATTTTTTGAATATATCTTTACATTAATCTTTTAATTAGAGCAAGAATCTTAGAAGCTGATTTATCAATGCTATAACGTTGAGCAACTTTCTGTGCAGCACATTGACCTAACTTCTGTCTCAAATTTTTGGAATCACTTAGCATTAAAACTTTATCAGCTATCGCTTCAATATCCAAATAAGGCACTACAAATCCACAATCATTTTCTACAAGCTCTTTAGCCCCTCCTGCCTTATCAAAACATATTATTGGCTTCCCGAGAGATGCAGCCTCAAGGACAACGAGAGGAAAGGGATCTTCTCGAGAAAGCAGTGTAAAAATATCAAAGTCTCTAAAGTAATCTAGTGGATTAGGTTTACTACCTAAAAAATGTACATATTCCTCTAAATTTGCTTGCTTTACATCATATAAAAGCTCACTCAAGTAAGTTTCATTACTATGACTGCCTACCCACACAAAATGCACAGGAATGTTTAATTTTCGACTGTGAACAGTACGTGCTAGAAGGATAAATAAATCTGCTCCTTTCCGCCATTCTGTAGTCCCCGAAGCTCCTACAATCAGGGTTTCTTGTGATATGTTCAAGTGCTTTCGGAGAAAATGATTATTCTCTATATATTCAGTTGAACTATTATGTTGTATTGGAATAAACCCATGAATAACGTCAATTTTGTTGGATGCTATTTTTTGGCTAGAAATGAGATTGTCTTTAACTGCTTCCGCTGCTGCTATATAGTAGTGAGTGTGTCTTTTTATTTGAGCAATATTGTCTTGACTAAAATAGAGATTTATAGCATGTCCCAGCTCATGAACATGAGTAATAATAGGAGCATTAATATCTTCTAAAAGCTCCAACACCTCTCCATTTGTAATGGTATTGGAATAAATAAGACCAATATCCTCTTGCCTAAGTCTTTTCTTAAGCCTATTAAACACAACTGTTTGAAGATTGGGCTTAGGAAATTTCTTTGGAGCAAGACGATGTAATATCCTTTTCATAAATTGTGCTACTTGAGCATACTCTTTTTCTACCTCTCTACTAATGTTAATTACTGGACCTAGTAATTGAAACTCCGGTTCTAATACTCCTCCTGTCTTTAAAATAATTTGAAATGGTATATTAGTATTAACTTTTAGCCATCTTATAAAATGTAGTAGAAGCATAGGTGCACCAGAACGTGAAGCGTCATGAGAAACAAAAAAGATCTTTTTCATAATAGTTACGCTGATTTCTTTATCTTGCTCTTTTACTTATATAATGTGATAATAAGGTTGACTAAAAAAACTTTAAAGGACGATATATGTCGCGAGTTTCTAATTAATATCTTACCTCAATAGCTTCATCTCATTTTCGTTTCAAGGACGGTTTTTAATAAACTTGGCTGGTACGCCTCCCCATACCTCATACGCAGGAATATCTTTAGTCACAACACTACCAGCTGCTACAATTGCACCCTTCCCGATAGTTACTCCAGGAAGCACAACCACGTGGGTTCCCAACCAAGCATCATCTTCAATCATAATTGGCGCTCCTACAAAGCCTTGTTTTAGGATCGGGATGTCTCGCCTTTCATAGCAGTGATTAGCAGATATAATGTATGAATAAGCACCTATTTGCACGTATTCACCTATGGTAATTGGCTGAAATACACCAATAAATGTATTTCTACTAATACAAGCTTCTTTCTTCATAACAAATTTTGGGTTTGCTCCTTCATCTGGACTCAACCATAAAGAAAAATCTTGATTAATGTTACACTTCTCTCCAATTTCTAGAGTTTCTAAATCTGGTCTAATTCCCGCCACAAATTCTAGTGAGGGATGAATTATTGTTCCTTCTAACATCTTTGCTTTTATCCACTTGTGCAACCTTATATTCCAGCTTATATCCTGCTTATATTTACGTAACAACCGCTTAGCTTCCCTCAATCCCGAAACCTTCAAAAATACTGACTTACTAATGCTAAACAGTTCTTTAGGTAGAGCAAATGGTTGCCTTTCTAAACTAGCTAGAGCTAAACGAGAGATAACATCTTTGTGGGATACAAGGCTTTTAGCAGTTTGAATAAATGAGTCAGAGAGAATTCTATCTAGCAATTCCCCACCCTGAGTTTGCTGTAAGTGTTTAGCAATTCGATAGAGTGGTCGAATAGCACACGCATGCTGCTTTTCTTTCAATAATCTAATTTCATTATCTGAGCATCCAAATAAAACAGGAGAGTTTTTATAGAGACACTTATTAATTGCATCATCTATGCGATTTTGCTTAATTGCCAATTGTGTTACACTTTTACTATGAATTCGATACCGCACAAGCGGTATTTCTAAATTAGCTAACTTATAACGTAGTGCAATTCGTAGCCATAGATCGTAATCCTCTACATTTGGTATCTCCTGATAATTGCCTACTTCTAAAACTGCTGAGCGTCTGAAAAGAACTGATGGATGGGGAATGCTGTTGTAGCTTAACATTGCATGGACAATATCATCATGATGCAGTGGCACTGTGTACAACTGCTCTCTAATAACCCCTAGCTCATTCATGAAGTACATTTGACTTCCTACAACTGCTACATTTGGATGTCCAGTCATGAAAGCAACTTGTTTTTCCAATCTTTCTGGCAAGTTGACATCATCAGCGTCAATTCGCGCACAAAGTTCTGTCTTGCATTCCTCTACCATACGTGCGAGTGAGCCACCTACGCCATAAGGTTCTCCTGTAATTACCCTACCTGGCAGACGAGAAGGTATCCATTTTTTTAACTCATCAACCGTGCCATCAGTTGAACCATTATCCCATGCTAAAACTTCCCAATTTTTGTATGTTTGTGCTTCAACAGATGCCAAAGTTTCTAGCAAATAGGGCATACCATTTTTTATAGGAAGTAACCATGTAACACGCTCGCTCATGAAACTTCGACCTCAAATCTTTTTCAACTTTATATAACTATGAGATGTTTTGTATTCGGCTTATTTTAGCAACATAGTTAAAAA
>JAQYWN010000912.1 GCA_029379265.1 Rhizonema sp. NSF051 | reverse complement strand
ATATAATACTAGCCTTTATGGTGAAACATCCGCCAGAGATATTTTTTGCTTGGGTAAAATATCTTTATCTTTATTGATTTTATCAGGATAAACAAGCTAGTGTGACGAGTAGGTATTTCTTGATTTTGACAGTAATGCATCGAAGCGGAAGTTCCTTAAAACAGAACCTTCGTTCGTAGACTAGAGAAAGAACAATAGAACAGTTTTATGGGTCTTGACGCAGAATTGCGATGCGCAAATAGCTTAAGGAGGATTTATGCGTGCAGTACTGATGGCTGGGGGATCGGGAACGCGGCTTCGTCCGTTGACTTCTGACTTGCCCAAACCTATGGTGCCCATACTCAATCGACCAATTGCCGAACACATCATCAATCTTCTGAAACGGTATCAAATTACAGAAGTTGTTGCTACACTACATTACTTACCTGATGTTTTGCGAGATTACTTCCAAGATGGCAGTGATTTTGGTGTACAGATGACTTACGCTGTCGAAGAAGACCAGCCTTTGGGTACCGCAGGCTGCGTAAAAAACATTGCCGAACTACTAGACGAAACCTTTTTAGTCATTAGCGGTGATAGTATAACAGATTTTGACTTAAAAGCAGCAATTGAATTTCACAAACAAAAAAAATCAAAAGCCACTTTGATTTTGACTCGTGTCCCTAACCCGATAGAGTTTGGGGTCGTCATTACTGATGAGGAAAGTCGAATTCGGCGATTTTTAGAAAAGCCTTCTACCAGTGAAATTTTTTCGGACACAGTTAATACTGGCACATACATTCTAGAACCTGAAATTTTGGAATATCTACCAGTTAACACTGAATCCGACTTTTCCAAAGATTTATTTCCATTGCTACTGGCGAAAGACGAGCCAATGTATGGTTACATCGCTAAAGGATATTGGTGCGATGTTGGTCACTTAGAGGCTTATCGGGACGCTCAGTATGATGCTTTACATAGTAAAGTACAACTTGACTTTCCTTACAAAGAGGTTTCGCCTGGTTTGTGGGTCGGTCAAAACACTCATATTGACTCTACAGCCGAAATTGAAGCCCCAGCAATCATTGGTGACAATTGCCGTATTGGGGCAAGAGTACAAATTGAGGCTGGAACTGTTATCGGAGATAATGTCACTATCGGCGCTTACGCCAGTCTTAAGCGACCTATTGTTTGGAATGGAGCCGTAATTGGTGAAGAGGCTCATTTATCGGCTTGTGTTATTGGTCGCGGTACTCGTGTAGACCGTCGCGCTCATGTCTTAGAAGGTGCTGTCGTCGGTTCGCTTTCCACCGTGGGAGAAGAAGCCCAAATTAGCCCTTGCGTGCGCGTTTGGCCCAGTAAAAAGATTGAGTCGGGTGCGATTTTAAACATCAACTTAATTTGGGGTAATATTGCTCAACGCAATTTATTTGGGCAACGTGGCGTACAAGGATTAGCCAATATCGACATTACCCCAGAATTTGCTGTGAAGTTAGGGGCCGCATACGGTTCTACCTTGAAACCAGGTTCTCGGGTCACGGTTTCTCGCGATCAGCGTAATATCTCTCGTATGGTCACGCGATCGTTAATAGCAGGTCTTTTGTCTGTGGGTATTGACATTCAGAACCTAGATGCAACAGCTATCCCCATCTCTCGTGTTGTTATACCTACAATGAAGGTGGCAGGGGGTATCCATGTGCGAGTGCATCCTGATCGCCCTGATTACATCCTGATTGAATTTATCGATGTTAAGGGAATTAATATTTCCAAAGCTCAGGAAAAGAAAATAGAAGGGGCTTATTTTAAGGAGGATATGCGACGGGCGCAAATCCACGAGATTGGCGATGTCACCTACCCCACTCAACTCGTTGACCGATATTGCACTGCTTTTGAGCAATTGTTACGAATTGATACAATTCGTAATAGTCGGGCAAAAGTTGTCATTGACTACGTTTATGCTGTTTCGGGCGCGGTGTTGCCCCAAATGTTAGATCAGTTTGGTGCTGATGCGGTAGTGCTCAATGCGAGTCTAAATAAGACTGCTATGTCAGCAACTGATCGCGAACTACTCCTCACTCAACTAGGTCATGTGGTGGAAGCGTTGAAGGCGACTTTTGGTGTCCAAGTCACAGGGAATGGAGAACAACTCATTTTAGTTGATGAGTCTGGCATTCCCATTCGTGGGGAAATGTTAACAGCACTGATGGTAGACATGATTTTAACGGCTAACCCGAGAGGAACTGTCGTTGTGCCAGTTCATGCTTCCAGTGCGGTAGAACAAATTTCCCGTCGCCACGATAGCAAAGTGATTCGCACTAAGGCAAATCCCACAGCATTAATGGAGGCTTGTCATAAAAATCATAATGTAGTTTTAGGAGGTAGTGGCGACACTGGCTTTATTTTCCCTGAATTACATCCGGGATTTGATGCGATGTTCTGTGTCGCCAAGTTGATTGAGATGCTAACCATACAAGAGCGATCGCTTGCTTCCATCAGATCAGAATTGCCTCGCGTCATTCACAGGGCTTATACAATCCGCTGCCCTTGGACAGTTAAAGGCGCACTCATGCGCCACTTGGTAGAAACTCATCCAGCCCAAAATTTAGAACTTATTGATGGGGTGAAAATTTGCCAACCCTATGATGACAGTTGGTTATTAGTTTTACCAGACGCTAGCGAACCACTGGTACATTTGTACGCTAACAGTAATGATCGCGATTGGGTAGATGAAACTTTGCGAAATTACCGTGCCCGTGTCCAAGCTTTTGTAGAAAGAGAACAAGAACAAGTTGTGGCTGAGGTTTAAAATCTGAGTTCTCGGTTCTGGCACTTACCAGTAAATAAATCGACCGCCTTATTTGAGCCAACACCGAACACAGCAACTAGACGCTGATTCTGGCTGAAACTTGGCGGTGTGAACTTAAGCGATTACAACTATAGATCTAGTTTGACGACTGGAGATTTATTTTTAAATAAGTCTGAAGGTAAAGATCTACAAAAATAAACGTGTTCTGAATCCAGAACACTTTGTTCTTATCCTTGACCGAACAAGGCAAAAGTTAAAAGTTAAAAGTTAAAAGAAAGAAAAAGAAAAAACGGTTTCAAGCCCTTAAATAAATTTAGGGAAAACAAAAATATATTTTTTTAAGGGGACACATAGTGCGCGAAGCTCTGGGGA
>JAQYWN010000911.1 GCA_029379265.1 Rhizonema sp. NSF051 | reverse complement strand
CAGTATTTGTCTATATTCTAAGAAGAAAATAAGAATGCTGTAACAGAGTTTGCAAAACACTTTTATTCTTTGGTGTAACTTGCTATTACGAGTTAATATTCCATAACTCGGGAATATTAAAAAACAATTCGCTTATCAACCTCGCACACTAATCAAAATCAATTAATCGCCGAAAATATTCAAGTGAGGAGAAAATGAAAAAGTTTATTCCATTCATAATTGGTAGCGTACTGATGATTGGTGCTGTTGGTTGCCAAAACACTTCTAAAACCAGTGCAGATGCTCCTAGCAATACGAATGAAGCAGGCAATGCACCTACTCAAGAAACATCTCAGAAAACCCAAGACGATGCGACTAACCCAGTTCGTAAAAAACAGTTAGAATCTGACATTCGCGCCAACGAGCAGCGTAATAGTGCTACTGGTGGTGATACAAACAGAGCTAGTGGTGATTTGAAAAGCGAAGTTCGTGATAAGTTAGAGGCAAATTTACCAGCTAGCAAGTTGGCAGTAGATGCCAAAGATGGGGCTGTGACTGTAGCCGGAACTGTTCCTACACAAGAGCAACTGAACAAAATTCCCACCCTCGCACAGCAGATCAAAGGTGTTAAGAGCGTGAAGGTGAATGTCAAAGTTTCTCCAGCCACAGCAACACCTAAATAAGTAAACAGTTTTGAAGTGCTGAGGAGTCTGTGCCGTGCGGAGTTAGAAGAAAGTGAAGAAAGAAACTTTAACTCATATCCTTTCTCTCTTCATTCTCAGAACTCAGAACTCAGCACTTCAAAACTCAACTTCCCGTCTCCTCAAAGCCCAAGAGTACGATCTGGAAATCCAGCAGCATCAAAGTAACGCGTTCTTCCCACCGTTTGATACTTCAAGATAGTCTTTAAACCATTGGCAGCAGGTAAAGATTTGAGCGTAAAAGACTTAGCTTTAACGTTGTCGGGTTCGCCAATTAATGCTTCACTCAACACCCGACCAACAAGCTTACCTTGAGCGGTTAACTTTAACTTTAGCATTTTTGCTAGAGTTTGTGCAACATCTGCATTACCTGCAGGAGTTAAGTCTTTAAACCCTTGCTTAAAGTCAGGCCCAGTTGCCATCATGGTGTTGAAGGTGTCAGCGCGACTGAAACTGCCATGCATTCCTTGTCCTTGTTGTAAGGGGCTGTCTGCAACTTCAACTCCGCATGCTGTCGGCTCTCCACAACCTGTATCGAAAGAGCGAAAGTTTACCAAAATTGATGGTTTAGGAGTCCGTGCCGCACCTCGAAGGGCGATCGCACTAAAAGGCAAAGTTCCGGGAAATGAATCCAAGGTGTCATCAACAAATAAGCCACTAACATAATCTTGCTTGAGTAGCAAATCCACAATCTGTTTGGCAAGGGCTTTTTTGTTAGCGTTATTAGGCAAGTAAATCAAATCAGAACCACCATTTCCAGCAACAATGATATCTGGATTTGTCTGGTCTTTACCAATAAGATTGTTTTTAGAAAACTGTCCTTTAGTTGGATCGACAGAGGCATTTTTGTTATCTGGATCAAACAGAGGTAATTTTAATTCATTCGCCAAGTCTATTCCTAGAAAACCAGGTGGTAAAAAACCTTTTGGGACATCTGAGTAAGAAAGTGTTGCAGCATAACTGGTTTTGCTTTGCTTGCTAATTGTTGAGAAGCCGTGATCAGCAGTAACAAATATGTTTGTAGTTGCATCTAAGCCTAATTGTTTGAGTGTGTTGCGAATTTGTGCCAGGTTCTTGTCCATGTTTTGACGGGCGGCTTGAGTCGTGGCACCGTTGATTCCCGGAACAATTTGGTTGAGGCTATCACCGTGGTTGTGCTGTGTGCCATCAGGATCGCGAGACCAATAAACTAAAATAAATGGTTTTTGCCGTTGTTGGAAGAGTGGTAAGATTGCCTTGGTTGTCACATCGGCGAAATATTGCTGCTGGACTGTATTAGGAATTTTAGTACCTGGTGTCTTGCTGTCTCCAGGTTTGCCGTTATCCCCCCGTGATGGTGCTGCTAGTGGTAGGGAGTTTTTGGTAAGTGAGGCAGTTATTTCAGAACTGAGAGGAATTCCTGTTGGTGAACCTGTGGCGTCATCGATAATGATGGTAGGTTCGCCTTTTTGTAGTGTAACATCTTGAATTAAAACTGGTCCGATTTTGCCGACAGCAGCAGTACTGAAACCTGCTTTTCTGGCAATTGATAGTAAAGTTTCTTCGTTGAGATAGTTAGTGCCGAACTGTTTGTTAATTTCTTGAAGCACAGCATTGTTTTCTAGGAAGGGAACTAGGCTATTTTTAGCACTTTGAACCGGAGCGCTCACTTGGATGGTATTACTGAAGTCACCTGTATCACCCAAATAGTGTCCGGTAGCGATCGCCGAAGCGTTAGCGGTAGTGAAGGTAGGAAATAGAGAGTGAGTATTGATAAAGTTGACTCCCTGTTCCCGTATCTCCTGCAATGTTGGAGTATCGGTAGCATTTATCACACTGGGACGTAGCCCATCGGCAACAAAAATGACGACATTGTGTTGTGATTGCTGAACGGTTTTTCTTGAGGAAACCGTACATGCCACCAAAAATGCAAGGATAAAAAGGGTTAGTAGCACCCAGCGGCGATTGCGCTTAACAATTCCCATAACCTTCAAAGATTGTCAGGACATCAAGATTTTATAACTTAGGTGCTAAATTTTACTGTCTTTTTTTATTGACTTTTGCCCGGAGATGGAAAAAATATCCAGCACTTACCGAAAAACGTTAGTCTTATACCGTTTCTCCATGAAGAAGAGCGAAAACGAATTTCTTAGCCCACGGCAATAAAGCGGTGTGGGTAGTTCATATCTGAAAAACGTAGTATCTTCATATAGAACTGGTATTACGAATAAACTTTTGGCAGAACAATGGCTCTCGCATTCTTTTACTAACGCGCGAGCATCGACGAACCTTGAACTGGCAATAGAAGTGGGTGTATTTCGTTAGTGCAAGCCAAAATTTTTACTTTTGTCAGTTATAATAAGGGCCATCACTACATTGATTCAAATGCAAAGATATTTTGTTGCAGAAGTCTGCGTTTAGAAAGGTGAATTCTTAGCAACAGCCAAAAGTCAGTAGATATAATTTTTTTCTAGATAATAAGTATTACATACAGTTATCA
>JAQYWN010000094.1 GCA_029379265.1 Rhizonema sp. NSF051 | reverse complement strand
AGTTAGTACTACTGTAATTAATGCTTCAGAAATACTATCAATAGTGTCTAAAACAAAGCTGAACAGTTTATCGGCAAAACTCTCTAATTCATTAGGAAAACGATCTGTTATTTGACTTATGATTTGACTCAGGTTAACTTTGACTCCGTGGCTTACAACCCAATTATTAACAATCTGAAGTTGTTGCTCACTAGAATCAATCCATTGGGGAAGTAGCTTTGCCATTTCATTAAATTGTTGGAGAACAATAGGTACTAAGGTGATACCCAAAGTAGTAAAAATGACTAAAGCTGATATAAATACTAATCCAACTGCGTATTTCCTTTTAATCCCGCGTTTTTGTAGAACTGAGACAAGGTAATTTAAAATGAAGGCAAACAAACTTGCCAGCACAAAAATTGTCACTAGGGGTTGAAAATATTGGAAAAATTGGTATGCAAGCCAACCGTTGAGAAAAATTAACGGAAACAACAGTGTCAAAATTAGCCATTGAAGTACTTTATTAAGTGAAGATGTCATTTTAATTTAATAAGATCGGGGGATAAGCTATCACCGATGCGGTAATTGCCATTTATGGTAATGTTTATAGCTGACAGAATAGCGGCACTTCGGGCGTTCATGCTAACAATCTGTTCGGTATTCCCGAAAGCCAAAATGTGACTCGCGATCGCTACATTAGTAAATATATAGGACTTGCGCACTATGTGCCAGAAACCCGGTTTACACCAAAGATCGTTTGAAAAACCTTCAGAGAAACCAAAAGAATAGGTAATCGCGTAAGTCTTAATATAGATAAAAATTACTATACATTTCCTGAAAAGCAAAGAATTATGAGTGCAAACGCGACTATTTCTGAGAATCCCTTACTCAAAGGCTACGGCTTACCAACATTTACAGATATTATACCAGCACAAGTTGTGCCAGCTTTCAACCAGTTATTGGCTTCTCTAGACGAAGAACTTGCTACCTTAGAAGCTAATGTCAAACCGACTTGGAGCCGTCTGGTAGAACCACGAGATCGGTTGACAGAGCGGTTAAACTGGAGTTGGGGTGTCGTCAACCATTTAATGGGCGTGAAAAATAGCCCCGAACTGCGCGAAGCTTATGAAGCCGTACAGCCAATAGTAGTCCAGTTCTTTAACAAGCTGGGTCAAAGTCAACCAATTTACAATGCTTTTAAAGCATTACGAGTCAGTGAAGCTTGGTCAACTTTAGACTCTGCTCAACAACGTATTGTGGAAGCTGCCATCCGGGATGCCGAACTTTCCGGCGTTGGTTTACTTGGCGAGGCGCGGGAACGTTTCAATGCTATTCAAACAGAAATGGCAGAACTTGCTACCAAGTTCTCCAACCACGTCCTAGACGCCACCAAAGCGTTTAGCTTAACGCTGACAAATAAAGACGAAATTGATGGCTTGCCTCCAAGCTTAATAAGTTTAGCAGCACAAGCCGCGCGCGTAGGAGGAGAAGAAAATGCTACACCTGAAAATGGTCCGTGGCGCATAACTTTAGACTCACCCAGCTATGGTCCTTTTGTGCAGCATAGCACTAGGCGCGATTTGCGATCACAGCTTTACAAAGCCTTTATCACCCGTGCTTCATCAGGCGAGTTGGATAACAATCCACTTATTGATCGCATTTTAGAATTGCGTCAAGAACTCGCTCAATTACTTGGCTTTAAGACCTATGCTGAGTTAAGCCTAGCGACTAAAATGGCTGAGAACGTTCAAGCAGTTGAGTCGCTGTTAGAAGAATTACGCCGTGCCAGTTACGATGCTGCGGTTAGGGAACTTGAAGAACTTATTGCCTTTGCTACATCGAAAAAAGCACCAGAAGCAAACAATCTACAACAATGGGACATCAGCTTTTGGGCAGAACGCCAACAAGAAGAAAAATTTGCTTTCACTGCAGAAGAACTGCGTCCCTACTTCCCTCTTCCCCAGGTATTAGATGGCTTATTCGGTCTTGTGAAGCGGTTGTTTGGCGTGAGTGTTACTCCGGCTGACGGTCAATCTCCAGTTTGGCATGAGGATGTACGTTATTTCCAAATAGCGGATGAAACGGGTCATCCAATTGCCTACTTTTACTTAGATCCTTACAGCCGTCCAGCAGAAAAGCGTGGTGGTGCTTGGATGGATGTCTGCATTAACCGTGGTAAAGTTACGACTAATGGAGTTACTTCTACCCGCTTACCTATAGCATATTTGGTGTGTAACCAAACTCCTCCAATCGATGGCAAGCCCAGTCTGATGACTTTCTATGAAGTCGAGACTTTGTTTCATGAGTTCGGTCACGGTTTACAACATATGCTGACTAAGGTAGACTATACTGAAGCCGCAGGTATTAATAATGTCGAATGGGATGCAGTGGAATTACCCAGCCAGTTTATGGAAAACTGGTGTTATGACAGACCGACTTTGATGGGCATGGCAAAGCATTACGAAACTGGTGAACCGCTACCAGAACATTACTATCAAAAACTACGGGCAGCAAAAAATTACATGAGTGGCAGTGCTATGCTACGGCAAATCCACTTTAGCTTGCTTGACTTGGAATTGCACTACCGCTATATTGCCGGTGCCAGTGAAACTCCGAAAGATGTGCGCGATCGCATTGCCAAAATGACTACTGTATTGCCACCGTTACCCGAAGACAATTTCCTCTGTGTTTTCGGACATATATTTGGTGGTGGTTATGCAGCAGGTTATTACAGCTACAAGTGGGCTGAAGTGCTTAGTGCTGATGCTTTTGCCGCTTTTGAAGAAGCTGGTTTAGAAGACGAAGAGGCAATAAAATCTATAGGTAGAATGTACCGCGATACAGTATTAGCTCTCGGTGGTAGCAAGCACCCAAGGGAAGTTTTTAAATCCTTCCGGGGTCGCGAACCTATTACAACTCCTTTACTCAAGCACAATGGTTTAGTGGCAGCCTAGTGCAACAAGGCAAAAGTAAAAAGTCAAAAGGCAAAAGAAAGAAATCCTTATGTATCAAGCCAAAAGCTTGATACTCACTGGTTAGTTATTTCAGCCAGCAGGCACTAGCTACTCCCGTTATTGAGTGTAAGATTACCTGTTGTCTTTCTGATTTACTACGAACTTATATAACCAAATAAAAACAAATGAAACAGGTTGCATCAAGTAAGTGTAACTTTTGAGAAACTGATATAACTGTTACAAAGCTTGGAGAAATTCAATGTTCCGTGTAAGTACTGCTTGGGGCTGGTTTTTGAGTATTGGAATTGCTAGCTCTGCAAATTGTGCTATAGCTCAGATTACCCCAGATAGCAGTCTACCTCGGAATTCTACGGTCAAACTAGAGGGAAACACTAGAACTATTGAAGGAGGAACGCAAGCAGGGAGGAATTTATTCCATAGCTTTCAGCAGTTTTCTGTACCTACTGGTTCTACAGCTTTCTTCAACAATGCTTTAGATATTCAAAACATCATTAGCAGGGTAACAGGTGGCTCAATTTCTAACATTGATGGTTTAATCCGTGCGTCGGGCACAGCTAACTTATTCCTGCTTAATCCCAGTGGGATTATTTTTGGTAGAGGTGCAGCGCTTAACATCGGCGGTTCTTTTCTGGGGACAACGGCAAGAAGTGTGAAGTTTGCTGATGGTACAGAATTTGGTGTCAACATTCCCCAGCCTATCTCCCTTTTAACTGTGAGTGTTCCTATCGGCTTGCAATATAACGGCGCTGTAGCACCTCTCCAAGTGGCATCTCAAGCACGGGATGATAACGGTCAAGTTGTCGGTCTACAAGTCAAGCCGGGTAAAACATTAGCACTTGTCGGTGGAGAAGTTCAGTTAAATGGTGGTTCTTTACAGGCAGCAAATGGTCGGATAGAGTTGGGAGGAGTCACGGGTTCGGGAACGGTAGGGTTACAACTAAATGGTGATAATTTTTTCTTAAGTTATCCTGTAGATCTACCACTCGCAAATGTCTCCCTACAGGACGCATCTCGAGTTGATGTCACTTCCAAAGGTGCAGGCAGTATAGCCATTACGGCTCTTAACTTAGACATTTCTGGAAACAGTAAAGTTTTTGCGGGCATTGCTCCCGGATTGACAGCAGATGCACCACCAGGAGATATTACACTCAACGCCACAGGTAATCTCAAAATCAATCAGTCCCAAGTAGCGAATATAGCGAATACTGATACAACTGGAAATACGGGTAATATTAATATCAGTGGTAATGTTGTTCAGCTGACTGGTGGTGGACAGCTTCGCACCCGAACATTAGGCAACGGCGATGCAGGTAACATAAATATTCAAGCAGGAGAGATATTCATCACTAATCCTGCTTATAGTTTTGCATATCCTTATGCAGGAGATGATCAGCCAGCACTTGATGCTAGCAATTACATTAACGATGACTATGTTGATGCAGGTCATCAAACGGGAAGCAGTGGCAACATATCGCTGCAAGCGAATGGTTCCATAACTTTAATTGGAGAGGGTGAAAACAGAGAAAATAAGGTAATTTCCACTTATAGCGCTTATGGCGGAAAAGGTGGTGGAGATATCTTACTCAAAGCTAATAATTTCATCTCTTTATCAAATGCTAATCTTGTTAGCAGTAGCTTCAGTCAAGACAGGGGAGCTGGAAACATATTGCTTGATGGCAAAGAATCTGTATCTTTAACAAACAATAGTGCAGCTAGTGCCATTAGCTTTGGTAGTGGAAATTCTGGAAACATCACGATTAAATCTCTCGGTCCTGTAACTTTGCAAACGAGCCGATTGAGTACCAATATTGGAAGCACAGACCCAAAATTTCCAGCAGCACAAGGTAATGCTGGTAATATCAACCTATCCGGGCGGTCTGTGTCTGTAAAGGATGGAGCTATAGTCACAGCTGTCTCGACTAACAGTGGAAAACCAGGCAATGTTGAGGTCAATGCTCAAGAATTTGTTGAACTTTCAGGCACAGGTCCATTGCTACCTCCAGAGAATTCTCGGATAGACAACAACATCTATAGTTCGTTGACGACAAGTAGTGACGAACAAGCCCAAGGTTCGGCTGGTAACATCAATATCAATGTTCCTGCTGGTACCTTACGTTTGTTAGATAGTGCAAATATCAGATCGGACAGTAAAAGCTCCTTTAGTGGAGGCAATATCAATGTTAATGCCCTCGTCTTGGATTTGACTGGCGGCGGACAAATTTTCACGACAACGAACAGTAGTGGTAATGCAGGTAATATTAATCTTAACATTACTGACCGTACCAATATTTCTGGGGGTAACCTTAACTTTATTGCTACACAAGACCAAGCAAGTGGTTCTATTTTGCCAAGGAGTGGGGTATTTGCTAATACTTCACAGACTTCCACAGGTAACGGCGGAGACTTGAATATTACTACTAGGCAGTTAGTTGTCCGAGATGGCGGACAACTAAGTGTAAGCACATCTGGTGCAGGCAAGGGAGGGAATTTAAATGTCGTTAAAGCTGATTCTGTGCAACTAGTTGGTCGCTCTGCTGACGGTAGCGTTTCCAGTGGATTGTTCGCTATTCAAGAAACCCCAGATGGAACAGGGGATGCGGGAAATCTAACAATTAATACCCGTGAATTAGTTATTCGGGATGGGGCAGGTGTGTTTGTACAGAGTCAGGGAACAGGATCAGCAGGCAACTTAGTAGTAAATGCTCGCTCTATTCGTTTAGATAATAACTCTATACTGAGTGCTAATACGCGGAGTATTAATACTGATAGTAATAAGCAGCAAGCGACTATTATCTTGCGTTCTGGAGATTTGATATTAAGTCGTGGTAGCAACATCACTACCAACGCTAGAGGTAGCAACGTCATTGGTGGCAACATCAATATTGATACTGATGTTTTAGCTGCTGTAGAAAATAGCCGCATCAGCGCGAACTCTGTTGACTCTCGTGGAGGTAACGTTACAATCTCTACTCAAGGCATTTTTCTCTCCCCTGATAGTTATATTACTGCCACTGGGGCAAATCCTCAGTCAAATGGTACGGTGCAAATTAATATCCCCGAAATAGACCCCAGTCATAGTTTTGTAATTTTACCCTCAATTGTGTTCGACACAAGAGCATTAATTGCCTCTAGTTGTTCTGCTTATCTTCAAGGAGATAGTACCTTCGTGGTTACCGGACGCGGCGGCTTACCCCCTAGCCCTGATGATCCTCTTAGTAGTGAC
This sequence comes from Rhizonema sp. NSF051, assembly GCA_029379265.1. GTDB lineage: Bacteria > Cyanobacteriota > Cyanobacteriia > Cyanobacteriales > Nostocaceae > Rhizonema. The sequence continues at coordinate 8,719 of JAQYWN010000094.1, read as the reverse complement.
GCAGTTTGGGCAGATACCCGCTTACCAACGGTAACACCGCCGAATTACGCAAGAAAGCGCACTGCTTTACTAGCCTCAAAGCCAAATACTGTAGAAATTGTCCCTGCAACTGGTTGGGTATTAAACGACAAAGGAGAAATTACTCTAATATCATCTGCATTTAATGCTACTAGTATAGGCACGACTCCTCCCTGTTCTCAACATTGAAGTTGTACGGAAACTTTTGCTGGTAATAGGTAATACCATTTCACGAAAGTCTTGATACAATTCGCTCCCCCTGCTCCCCCTGCTCAAGAAAGCTCCCCCTGCTCAAGAAAGCTTCCCCTGCTTGCCTAAATGTATCAACTTTAAAGTGAAACGGTATAAGGTACGGCAACAAAGTCATTAATGAAGCGATGTTAGCATGTATTCGGAACACCTTAGCTAGGGTGTGAGCAAAGAATATAATCCATGATTAAGCAGTTTAATGGAGAGTCCGCAAGAAGTTATACTCATTTTCTCTACCATTAGAAAGAAACTTAAAATCTTCATTCTCAAGAAAGAGTTTTTCAAGTCGTTTCTCTGATTAAATTTTTGTCATATAAGAAAACTGATGTGCGTTCTCGAGCGTATTAGTTGGTATGCTAGGTTCGGAAAAGTTTTGCAAGGTAATCAATTTAATCAGTGAGGGTATATTATGGAATCACCTAAGGATACTGTTGAATCAGCAAAAGAATCAGCCAAAGATGCTGCGGAATCAGTAAAGAAATCCACTTTGAATGCGGCGGAATCAGCTAAGGGTGCTGTGGAATCAGCAAAAGAATCTGCTTTGAATGCGGTGGGATCAGTGAAGCAAAACGTAGATAAGCTAGCGGAAAATATCACTACACCACAAGAATCGCTACCAGCACAAACTGATGCTCATGAGCTCAAGTCTAATTTAGAATGGGGCAGACCTGGTTTTACAATCCTAGATGTGCGCGATCGCCAAACGTACAACCAGGGTCATATCATGGGCGCAATGTCTATGCCAAGTGATGAATTGGTAGATAGAGCCGTATCCTCTTTAGCGAAAAGCCGTGATATTTATGTGTACGGTGAAAGTAATGAACAATCGGCACAAGCAGCACAATCACTGAAAAGTGCAGGATTTGAGCGTATATCTGAACTCAGAGGTGGTTTGGCCGCATGGAAGGAAGTTGGTGGTCCGACAGAAGGAGTTGTAGAATCACACACTCCTCCAGGTGCAGACGAATATAATGTTGTGGCTCGGATACAAAATCACGCTGAAACACAGCAGAAAAAAGTTTAATTGAACATAAATAGTGAGGAAAATAAAATCGTGACTCCTCACTATAGCTATTAATGTTCAAATAAATCTTTGAATTGTAATAAATCCAAGGAAACAAGAGTTGGCAAACACTGGAAGCACTCTTGGGCAATTTCTAATCGTTCTTCTCTTTGCAGCATTTGAGTCAATTTCTGTCGCATACTAATTAAGTAACGTACATCGTTAGCTGCGTAACTGAGTTGAGATGCTGATAGATTTTTGGCGTTTCCCCAGTCAGAACTTTGAGAGCTTTTGTCTAATTCTACTTGTTCCAACTCTTGTACTAATTCTTTAAGTCCGTGGCGTTGAGTATACGTGCGAACTAACTTACTAGCAATTTTGGTACAGAAAACGGGTTGAACCAGAATATGCAGATAATGGCGCAATGTAGCAAGGTCGAAACGAGCAAAATGGAAGATTTTCACAATATTCGTCGCTTCTAACAGTTTTTTTAAGTTAGGAGCATCAGTTTGTTTTAGTGCAATACGGATGGCTGTCACCTTACCCTCACTATTGCACAGCTGGACGAGACACAAGCGATCGCGCTGCGGTATTAGTCCCATAGTTTCTGTATCTACAGCGATCGCCTCAGCTTGTAAATATTCAGAGAGGGCGGAATCACTAAGATCGTGATCACAAACCTGAAAGTCTTCCATGAATCTGATAGAGTCCGGTAGAATATCTATATTATCCAATTACTAATGAATATTAAGTTGGTTCATTGAAATAAACAAGACTTTAGCTTACAGTCGTTTAGTTGTTTGCTGTTATAAGAAAAGGTGGCGACAGAAATAACTAGACAGTTGGAAAAACCTTTAAAACTAAGCTTTGTGTGTTTTTCTCTTTTAACTTCTGACTCCTAAGTTAATTAATAATTGTACCAGATACACTCATCTGCTGCGAGAACGAAGAAAAATTTGGGTCAGATAAACGTCGCCTTTACTATTAGCAGCAACACCAATCCCAGTTAAATTGTAGTTACCTTTAAGATTGTGAAGATGTCCCGGACTGTGAATCCAATCAATGATCGCTTCATTAGCAGGATCGCTATATCCCCTATTAAAGGCTAAGTTTTCTGCTGCACTTCTATAGGGAATAGGGATAGCATTGACTCGTTGTTCAAATCCTTTATGGCTAAATGGAGCTTGCCCGCTTGCCATATTTTGACTGTGAATCCTTGCCTGACGAGAGATCTTGGAACTTAGAGAAAGTTTTGACAAACCCTTAGTAACCCGATATCTGTTAATTTGGTTAAAAACTGACTTTTCCAAATCAGTTGTTTTAACTGTAGTTGTGGATAGTGCAACTTGATTTGAGGTAGAAGTGTTTCCTCGGATAGCACTGGTTGTTAATCCACTGGCAAGGACAAGCATACTTAAAGCAAAGCCAAAAGCAGTTTGTCGGAGCATAGAGAATTACGTAATGTGTAGAGTTATGAGACGCATCCTCTGGTTGTTTGTTTCTTGATATACCTCTCGGCAGAATTCAGCACTTCAGTAGTCAAGAGTTAGCGATGAAGGGAATTCTGTCGCTTCGGTAACACCACCACAAATTCTGATAAACTATATAGGTTGATCGCTGATAGATAAAGACTTATAAACTATCTTGTTAAGAAAGAATTCGTAGTACTCGGGCAATATAGTCTGCACGCCTTTGCTCTCGCTCCTTTGCTACCTCTTCGTCTGGTTCGTAAGCTTCAATATCTGATATTTTTAACACTCCTTTAGCCGTAAGCAAACGTTCAATCGTATCCAGACGTTCCTGAAGGATTGACACCTCACCCGTTAAAGCCATAATGATCGCTAGCAATTTGTCTATTTCGGCATTATCAAAGTAGACAGGTCGTTTTCCTTTAGCTGTCTTTGACATCTCAGTAACTCCTGCCTACTTTATTGAAGAAATCACAAACCAAGTCCCTCGCTTGCTTAATTCACCTTGTTTAGAATTATTGGCTGATTTTGCTTGTCCTGATATAGTGTTGGGAACAAACTTCTGGATCGTCTTTTCCACCTCAAAACCTGCTGAAGCCGCTAACTCCGCCAAGTCCAAATCGCGCATAGAGCTCCAAAAGGGTTCGTTGTTATTAGCTGTTTCCCAATCGTACATGAAGGAGCTAAAAGCATCCATTTGACTATAAACAGGTGCGTCTACATGAATCATCATCCCACCTGGAGCCAGTAGACGATAACTCTCACGCAGAACATTACGGATAGCTGGCGCAGGTATTTCATGCAGTAAAATGTGAGAAACCACCAAGTCGAAAGACCCATCGGCGAAGTTGGTGTGTTCTGCATTTTGCTGGGAGAAGTGTACTCGTTTACCTAATGCGGAAGCCCTCGCATGAGCATAACGCAGCATTGGTGCGCCTATATCTATGGCAAAAACCTCAGCATCTGGGTAGCCATCTACATAAGGTAGTGTACTGTGACCAACAGAACATCCCATATCGAGAATTTTCTGAGGTTGAAACTCAGGATACTCGAGATGCAGGTAGTTCTTAACGATAGACAGACCCATGTCATCGTTAAGCTCTCCCAGCCAACCCATACCATAAACATACACTCCGCGATCATAGGTGGCACCTGCACTAACATCGTTGTCAGTGAATTCGGTGTGATAGCCACCAGGCATACAGTGAATATCTACTACAGTTTGGTAAGCAGGAATTTGAAAATTAGGAGAGAGCGTTAAAGAACCCAGTTTATCAGGCTTTTCCGTAGCACTTATTAGGTCTGGCAGTTGTCTATCAACGCTACTGTTAACCGCATCCCACAACATCTCTTGATTGATCCGTCGCAGAGAACTCCACCAACGGTAATGAGATTCGTGCTGCATGATTTTCCTAATTTCATGGCGATTCTGAGGAGGTCGCTGATTTTCCCGCTCAAACTTCGGCTTTACCACTTCTTCATAAATTTTCTTATTGCCAGGAGCAATATTCTTAGCAATGTGCATTTTTAGACTGACTACAAAATCTTGCCTTGCTTGCTCATCGTGGATTGCTTGCGGCAGAATTGTGTGTCGGAATTGTTTATCCATTAACTTTTACCTCTCAACGTTCTGATTACACAAAGCCCTCCTGACTCATGTGGAAGCTCATATATGTATATAGTAAAGCTCTTGAAGAAAAATTCGCCCTTCAAGCATGGAAGGAAACACATGAGCAGCATGTACGGATTTAAAGAGTGAGAACACCAACACTGTATTATTGATTATAGGGCAGGATAGGTAATGTAGAAGTAACTTTTGAGCTAATTTCTCCAACATTTAAAGTATATGGCATCGGTAAAAGGCAAATCTTCTGATAACCATGTGAGCTATCGCGAATTTGGCAAAGACAACTCAGCAGCGACAGAAAGACCAATTCAAGAACTCCCCCCTGCACAGCAAAACTTGCGGGTGCAAGCCACTCGGACTGGACGTAAAGGTAAAACTGTAACAATCATTACAGGTTTTCAGGCAAAACCAGAAACCTTACAAGCGTTACTAAAACAGTTGAAAACTCAGTGTGGCACAGGTGGTACAGTGAAAGAAAATGAGATAGAGATTCAGGGCGAACACAAGCAGAAAGTTATAGAGTTTTTAACTAAGCTAGGTTACAAAGCCAAAATCAGTGGTGGTTAAAATTTCGTCGTTTGTAATTACAAATGACTAATGACCGTTTATAGAGGAATTAATTCAGGATAATACTGCAACAAATGGTCGTTGCTCAGTTCTTCACCTAAACGCGCTGGGGAAAAATGCACTTGAATTGCCATAAGTTTATGACTGTAATGCAAGTTAATTAAGGCTTTCAAAGCTTCTTTCAAAGCTCGGATATTGGAAACATCTGTTTCCAGTTCTGGGACTTCTCCTTCGTAAGCTACTGTTATCATTACGATAACGTTACGCGTTACAGGTAAGGATAAAGGTTCGTTGACTTCATTAGAACTGAACTCAGGTTCGCTTAAGTAACGTTCGGCGGAGTCTGTAAATAATTCATTTACATAGTCTCCTGCCTCACCCTCATCCCAAAAGACATCACCTTCATTGGCAGCTGACCGCCAATATTCATCGTATTGCAGTAAAGTTTGGCAAATTTCTACCAATCCATCTCCTAAAACTTCTAGGTCACCATCAGCATCTCTCGCTGCCCGTGCATTACGATTCAACATACCTAGGATTGGCGCTACTTCAGACCCTGATAAATGCAACATCATCCGAAAGACGACGTAGCGAGTCCGACCTATCATTCTATTAAAAGCACGCATTTTTTTCTCCTGATATTTGTGTTTTTTTGTTGTTTGTTAGTTCTTGGATGTTAGCTATATATTAAAGAATTTACCTACCTCATCACATCGATTAATTAGCATAGCTCAAGTCGGCAACCATGAGATTTGCTCCGCTTAGGTGACGACACCATGAAAGTCTCGCTCCTCCTGCTGCCGATTTTGCCAAAAATCCTTCTATGGTTATAAATCAAGCCATAAAATAAGTAACTGGTAAAACTGGAAATTGCTTATTAGTAATGCTTACCAATTTAAAAAGTTGGTAAAGTATGCAGAAATTAACTCAAGGGGAAAATGGCAGAATCACATGAATATTGGTATTTTGGGACTTGGATTGATAGGTGGTTCTTTGGGTTTAGATTTGCGATCGCAGGGACATCACGTCATCGGAGTGAGTCGCCGTGAATCTACTTGTCAAAGGGCGATCGCCTTGGGCTGTGTAGATACAGCGTCAGTTGACATGACACTGCTTAAAGCAACAGAGGTAGTATTTATTTGTACACCATTAGCGTTGATCATTCCCACATTTGAGGAACTAATCACGCATCTACCTTCGACGACTGTCGTGACTGATGTTGGCTCAGTGAAAGCACCGATAGTCGAGGCGCTTTCTCCTATTTGGGAAAATTTTATCGGCGGACACCCAATGGCAGGAACAACTGAGAATGGTATAGAAGCAGCCATGCGGAATTTATTTTTCCAAAAACCTTATGTGCTGACTCCACTAGCAACAACACCACTAGAAGCAATTACAGTTGTCGAGAAAATTGTGCAACAGCTTGGAGCAACTCTTTACTATTGTTCTCCACAAGAACATGACAGTGCTGTCAGTTCGATTTCTCATTTACCTGTGATGGTCAGTGCTTCTTTGATTGCCGCTTGTCTGAGTGAAAACCCAAATACTTTACAACTAGCCCAAAAGCTTGCGAGTTCGGGCTTTCGAGATACAAGTCGAGTTGGTGGTGGCAATCCAGAGTTAGGAGTGATGATGGCACGGTACAATCGCTCTTGTTTGTTGCGAAGTCTCCTACAGTATCGCCACAATCTTGACGAATTCATTAACTTGATAGACCTTGAAGATTGGGCAACATTGGAGGAAAAACTACAGTTAAATCAACAAGTACGACCTAAATTTATTGACTAATCACGTAAGTTACTAGTTAGGACCTGTAATGCGACCACTCCAATCGATGTTCGTAGATTATTACCGTTTAGCCAGATCTTAAGCCTGTCAGGTAGAGTGTATGAGAAGAAATTGCATCGTTAATCTTGCACCGATTCGGGAGTCAATCAAAAACGACAGAAATTATGAAAAAACATGTCATGTTTGTTTCGTTTCCTCTACTTGGTCACGCTAATCAAATGATTGCACTAGCTCAAGAGTTAGTATGTAGAGGTTACCAAGTCAGTTTTGTTATTGCTGAAGAAGCTAGGGAATGGCTCGCTAATACTGACGCTCATTTTATACCCTGGAACTCAAGACTAGGCACAAATGGTGAAGGGATTGATGAACACAAAAAAGATATTTGGCAAAGGAGTTCTCAGGAACCAAGTGTCTGGCGCGGTGAAAAAATGATGTGGAATGAGCTTATTGATTCGTATGTTGTTATGTACGAAACGCTGAAACCTATTGTTCAGCAGTATAGCCCCGATATTCTAGTTATTGATCGCGCTGTTACTCCAGCGATGGACTTAGCCCAGCAGATGAATTTACCCTACATTATTCACACTCGATTTTTGGGAAATTTTGTCCCAGCCAGTTCTAAATATCCTCGCTTCGGAACATCTTATTCTGTACATATGAATCTATGGCAGCGCTGTCTGAATTTCTTTAGACCTTATTGGCTACAGTTGCTCTTTTTCCCTACTATGAGAAAGTTCAATCAGGTTCGCAGACAGTGTTCCGACAAAAAAAAATTGACCGATCCTTTGAGTCAACGTCCCATGATTGTCGGCACAACTTTTGGCATTGAATTTCCACGCCCACTACCTCCGTTTGTACACTTAGTTGGACCAATTTTACCAAAAACAATTAAGCCTCTGAGCGCTTCTTTAAGTAAATGGTTGGAAGAGGAAAAAGAAAGTGAGGGAGTCGTTTATATTACTTTTGGCACTCTTGCTACTCTTGAAACCTGGCAAGCTAAAATATTAGTAGAAGGGCTTACTGATAATAGATTTCGAGTACTGTGGTCTTTACGTAAGAACCAACATTACATTCTGCCTACACTACCATCTTCCTTCCGCATCGAAAACTTTGTTTCGCAACAAGCAGTCCTCTCTCACCCAGCTATTCGCGTCTTTATCAGTCATTGTGGTATGAACAGCATTAACGAGGCTTTGTATTGGGGAAAACCAATTCTAGGATTACCATTATTTGGAGATCAGCACTACAATGCAGCCCGTATTGTGGACTTGGGTGCTGGTTTAAAGCTGAACAAACAACATTTTGATCGTGATGAGGTTCACAAAAAAATTACTGAGATTTTAAGTAACAAAACCTACACTGAAGTTGCACATGGTATGTCGGTCTTAATGAAAAGTACCGGAGGACGAGACAAAGCTGCAGACATTGTAGAGAATACACTCGTTGAAGGCATCAGCCACCGAGGCTCGAGATCTTTTGAGTAAAAAATAGCGTTTTTGTCCTTGTTTTCGCGCAAGTTCTGGTGAACCGCCGATGATTTCTGCGAAGTGTACTCCACCTTAAGTATGATTAACGCTCATTTAGCAATGCTAAAGTTCTGTTTGTGCGACAAGTGTCATAGCTCACGCAATCACAAAAAAGGAAAATTTTTTTTTGCATGGATGGAAACCAAAAGTCAAGTCATTTAAGGCAGAAACTTTTATGTCTTGTATTTACAAACGAATAGTAGAAATGTTGGATGCCACACAGGTTTTAGGTTATGAAACAGATTTTAAACGGCAAAAGTTAGGGTTAGCTAAAAGCCAGACGCTCGTTCGCATGATTGCGTCTCCCCGAGTGAGAAGACAAGGGAGATCGCTGCGCTATAACATGGTTTCGTCGCTGCCCCAAAATTCATCCCACACCTCCTGACGGTAGGATGTGGGATGAATTTTGGTTCAAGCTAAAATATTACAATCTGACTTTTCATAATAGCTTAATAAATATGCAACAAATTTG
>JAQYWN010000910.1 GCA_029379265.1 Rhizonema sp. NSF051 | reverse complement strand
TTTTGTACTCTTTATTCGCCTACTCCTGGTTTATACCGTAGGTGCAAGATCTGAGACCCACAGATATAGGTTTTTTGGTAGTTCGATAGTCCTCAAGATCTCATGAGGAATTCTATTGATGACCAAAATATCAGAAGGATAGTAAAATTGATGAAAATGGGTGAAAAATGAAAGCGTATTGTCTCGACCTTACGTCAAAAATAATCAAGCCATCTGAGAATTGTGAAGGTTCACAACGTCAACAATTTTCACCAAAGCGTAAGGATGAGAGGTAATTGCAATGGACGAAATCGTTAAAAAACTTGCAGGGCTTGGTCTTCCTGGCATAATTCTCGTGATTCTAACAGCCGTATCAGGGGGCAGTTCCGCAGCTGTTGCGGCTGCCTAATTGCGCTGGGAGGGCTGTTTGGTATCGTCGGCGGAATAGCATTGCTAGGTCTGATCACAGTTGTGGGGGATGCTATAGCAGGATCTGGAATTGAAGCCATTCTTAATGCCGTCTATGCAGAACGTAGCAAAACCGAATCCGTGAGATTTCTCCTCAAAGAAATTGAAGATCTACCTATTACAAACGAGCTAAAACTCAAACTGAAAAATCAACTTAGCCCAGAAACCAGCGCTTATGCTACAGCATCTGAGGAACCAAGGACAGTTGAAATTGTCGATGAATAGACTTCAAGAGAAACTCTTAATATTGACCCTGACTGCTGTACGTTCGCTCAGCTAGTGTGAAATAATTAGCGGGACTTAAACATTTTTTATGATGAAGAAATAAGCCTCAAAACCTTATAGGGCACGGGAGATACACCAAATGCATAAAAATGTCTGAAACTCAGATACATCAACAAATTAGCTAAAACAATGTCAACATCTGTCTGTATATAAGTTTGAGGTCCTTTTCTAGGTATTCTTTGTTTAAGTCCCACTGCTTCCTCAACTCGTCTGCATTTGCCCGCCTTGAGGTTTTGAGAGCGCCTGTAGTTCGTCCCAAGAATAGTGTTTGAGCAGTTCGACAGGTTTGTTATTAGCTCCTGATCCCAAACTAGCTGTGGGGTGAACGACATCGCTCACGTCTTCGCCTTTCTCACCTAAAGTATTACCAGCAATGCCACCTGCGATCGCTCCTGCAACCCCACCAAGCGCAGCACCCACTTTACCACCAAGCGATCGACCAAGTGCCGCACCTGCCACGACACCTCCTAAAGCACCCAAACCCGTAGCAAGGGGATGAGAATCTGCGGTTTCTGATGCGGGATGTTGAGGTTCGTGATGTGGTTTAATTTGTTCAAAGTCGTTTGTCATCGTATTAGTCCATTGTGGATGGTTAATTGTAATTGGCAATAATCTCAGTTCAAGCGTTCAGCCAAATGATCCCCAATGCGTAACGCGTTCGCGATGATTGTCAGCGTTGGGTTGACTCCGGAATTTGAGGGGAAGAAGCTACCATCGACGACGTAAAGGTTATCAACATCGTGGGTGCGGCAGTTGAGATCCAGCACTGAGGCTTTGGGATCGCTGCCAAAGCGACAAGTTCCACATTGATGTGCTACGGCTTGTATGGGAACGTTATTGCGCGGATAAATGCTAAAGGGGAGGACATGCATTGCTTTTAGCTGGATTGATTTCAGCACTGATGTCCAACGATAAACCAAGCGTTCAGCTGCTTCGGTGTTATTCAAAGTATATTCTAAGTGTAACTTGTCCCCGACAATACGAACGCGATTATTCGAGCTGGGCAAGTCTTCGGTTTGCAACCACCACCCCACTGAGCGCTCAGCAATTTGATGGAGTCCAAAGCTCGGAACCAGTTTGGCGAATGGCGCTAACAACGGAGGCGCTTCTGCGGGAATCATGTCTGCTACCACATTGCCGCTATTTTGTACCATGCCCATTGGGTAGGGAAAATCTGGTTCACCCCAGTAAAAATCGTTAACAGCGATCGTCTTTTGAAACTTCGCCCGATTCGGTTCGGCATGAAGTGACAACAGTGCGATCGCCTGATGCTTCATATAATTGCGTCCCACTTGATCGGAACTGTTCGCCAATCCATGAGGGTGTTTATCATTAGCCGAACGTAGCAGTAGGGCAGAGGAGTTAATCGCCCCACAGGCAACCACGACAATATCAGCCCGGAAGTGATGTAACTCGCCATTGACATCAGTTTCTACTGCCGTCACTTCTCTTCCAGACTCACTAGTATGAAGCTTGAGGACTTGAGCATGTGTCAGCAATGTTACGTTAGGGTAACCCTCGCGAGTGGGACGAATAGCATTAACCTCAGCATCAGCTTTTGCACCGACTAGACAGGGATAGCCGTCAAAAGTATCGCAGCGAATGCACGGACTAAGAGTGCGATCAACCTCATTAAGTTTGAGTCCCAACGGCAGATTGAACGGATAGTAACCCAGCTTGCTGATGCAGTCAGCGATTTCTTGCATATCTGGCTCATGACTCACCGAGGGATAGGGATATGGCTCACGACAAGGCGGTTCGGTTGGATCTTTGCCGCGCTCTCCATGTACATCGTATAATTTCTCTGCTACGTTGTAGTATGGCTCAAAGTCCTGATACTTCAGTTCCCAGGCAGGAGAAATGCCCCCTTTGTGAATCACCCGTTCAAAATCTCGCTCTCGCAACCGTAGTAACGCTGCCCCGTACAGTTTGGTATTTCCACCCACCCAGTAGCCTGTCTGCGGACGAAACGGCTTGCCGTCTTTGTCGTACCACTCTTCTTCAGCGTGATAGCGTTCCTTTTGGTAAACTTCTTTGGCACTCCAGTTTTCTTTTTCTCTGGGGAGAAAATCGCCTCTCTCCAGCACTAAAATTTTCTTCCTCGTGTGTGCCAGCCGATATGCCAGTGTTCCTCCGCCTGCTCCGGTACCAATAATAATGATGTCGTAGTGTTCAGTCATATTCATGAAACCCTTGCAGTAGGTGTGGAAACTGGGTTGTTATCTCTTAGGATCATCTGTTTGTTTAAGTTGTGAGCGATCGCTCTTTGTAGTGTTCTATTTATAGCCGACTCTACAGTTACAAGCGCAGTGTCAATTTTAGCCCCTCGAGTCCTCATTAAAAAAAGAACCGATATTGGTATCTGGAGAAACACTTTTTCAGGTTGTTATTAACAATATTTAATAAGTAAGTCGAGGGGAAATTTTACAAG
>JAQYWN010000909.1 GCA_029379265.1 Rhizonema sp. NSF051 | reverse complement strand
CGTGACGCTCGTTCGCGAAGCGTCTCCCCTTGGGAGAAGACTCGCTAACGCTGCGAAGATCGCCCCTACGGTTTTATCGGTGTAAATCTTGTGTTTCTTGTCTCTGCGTCCTTGGCCTCTTGGCGGTTTAATACAAAGGCTGTGTTTACAACTTATATGGTATTGCTGTATGAGCGATCGGTTTGAAGGGGAAATCGGGGAGGATAAAAGTCTCATTACTCTTCACTCTTTTGATGAAAAGGCACTCCAACAACTGGCTTGGGCAATTGAATCTTCTGTTGGGCAGTTTAAACTGATTTTGGCACGGTGCAACTATGCTAAATGGCGATCGCTTTTGATGGAACGGTTGCGGGAAATTTGTCACGTTGAATTTAGCTTCCTGATTCTGAGTAATTCTGAAAAAACTTTATATACTGGTATTCGAGAGAAATTACTGAATCAAGTGCCAAATGCCTTGATGGTGTCGGGTTTAGAAACCGTCCAGAATCTCGATCAAATGCTTAGTTCAGCCAATCAAGTGCGTGAGGAGTTTCGCAATAATTTTCCCTTTCCGTTGGTTTTGTGGATTGATGATGAAGTCCACAAGCAGATGATGCAGTTTGCTCCCGATTTAGAAAGTTGGACAACGACTAAAAAGTTTGCGATCGCACCTACTGAGTTGATTGACTTTTTGTCACAAACAGCAGCCCAATTCTTTGCTGATAGTTCTACCTTTTCTATAGAAAATTGTCGAGAAATCAAATCAGCTTGGCAAGACTTGCAAAATTCCGGACAAGTCATAGAACCAAAAGCTCAAGCAAGTATTGAATACTTATTGGGATTAACTGAATATGTTAATCATCATCTCAATACGGCTCTTGAGCATTATCACAGAAGTTTGGCTTTTTGGCAGCAAATTCATAATTTAGAACGGCAAGGTAAAGTCTTAAGTCATATTACATTTTGTTACTACGAAAAAACTAGAAATGCTCATTTTCTGGAAAAAGATTCTCTTTCCATATTGGAAGAAGACCAAGATTTGAAAGCAAAATATCTACAAGCAGCTAGAAAATCTCTTCGTTTATGTTTAAAAGTTTTTTATGAAGCTCAACGCCCAGATTTAATAGCCAATTCAATTGATAAGTTTGGGCTCATTCTGCGAGATTTAAAAGACTGGAAGCAGTTGAAAAGATTGTCTGAAAAAGCTTTGAATTTGCATGAATATGAAAAAAATGTAGTGAAAATAGCTCAAGACTATAGCTTTTTAGCTGAAGTTGCTCTCGCAAATAACAATTGGAATGAGGCAAGAGACTATGCCGAAAAAGCATTAGAGACTTTAGGACATAATCAAAATAATATCCCTTCTTCACCATCTATTTTATATCTGTTTATCCGCGCACAAGCGGAAGAAAAATTAGAGCAAAATTCATTAGCTATTAGTACTTTAGAAACAGCGAGAAAAGGAGGTGTCTCTGACAAAAATCCGCAGCTTTATATCAATATCCTGAAAAATTTGCAAAAACTTTACTTCCAACAAAAGCGATATCTAGAAGCGTATCATACTAGGCTGGAACGGCGCTCAATTGAGCAAAAGTATGGATTGCGGGCATTTATTGGTGCAGGGTGGCTGGAGGCAACTCGACAGGCGAATTTATCCCAAAACTTTGTCTTGACATCACGTGCAATCTCTCCTCCACAGGAGAATATAACTCCAGAGATTACAGCATCTGGTCGCCAATTGGATGTCGAACGTTTGATAGAACGTATTGCGCGTCCTGACTATAAGTTGATTGTCATTTACGGACAGTCAGGCGTCGGTAAAAGTTCACTCGTAAATGCGGGACTAGTACCAGCTTTAAAAAATAAAGCGATCGGCATTCAAGACAATTTGCCTGTATCGCTGCGAGTTTACACTAATTGGATAGAAGAATTACATAGGTCACTGTCAAAAGCTCTGGCAGAAAAAGGGATACAGGAGGACGCCGAGAATATATCAGCACACTCCCTTCTAAATCTGTTGCGGCAAAGTGTGTCGCATAATTTGCGTCCAGTACTAATTTTTGACCAATTTGAAGAATTCATCTTTGTTGCTACCGAGCCAACGCAAAGGTGGCAATTTTTTGAGTTTTTGGGAGAGTGTCTCAATATTCTGTCTGTGAAGGTAATTTTGTCACTGCGGGTAGATTACTTGCATTATTTACTGGAGTGCAATGACGCACCCTGTATGAACATTATTAGCAATGATATTCTTAGCAACAATGTCCTTTACAAGTTGGGAAATTTTTCACCTGCGGATGCCAAATCAATTATTGAATGCTTAACCAATCGTTCTCATTTCCACTTAGAACCTGATTTAGTTGATGAACTCGTTAAGGATCTCGCTGGTGAACTCGGAGAAGTACGCCCAATAGAGTTACAGATAGTGGGGGCACAACTGCAAGCAGAGAATATTACGACTTTAGAAAAATATTACGAACGCGGACCAAAGCAAGAACTGGTAAAGCGATATCTGGCCGAAGTTGTTGAAGCTTGTGGTTCTGAGAATCAGCAGGCAGCAGAACTGGTGCTGTATTTGCTAACAGATGAAAAAGGAACTCGTCCGCTCAAGACTCGTGCCGATTTAGAACGTAATTTGCATGCTGATTTCACTAAGGAAGTCAAAAAATTAGATTTAGTTTTAGAGATTTTTGTTCAATCTGGGTTAGTAATTTTACTACAGGAAAATCCTACCAAACGCTATCAATTAGTACATGACTATTTAGCAACGTTTATTCGCCAGCAACAAGAACCGAAATTAAATCAATTAAAGGTGCAACTGGAAGAGGAAAAAAAGCAAAGAAAACTCAGTGATGCAAAGCTGAATAATTTTCTCAAAAATGTCTTTATAAGTTCAGTTGTAATTGTATTGATGTTAGCCGTGCTAATACTTACAGCTTGGGCATACAGCCGTTTCAGTTACAGTTGTACAAGGTGAATAACAAAGTAAGACAAGGAGGTTATGCGTGGATAGAGTCTTAAGCGATCAGTACTGCTACAACTGAAAAATTCATGAGCGATCGCCGAGAGCCCAAATCAAAACAAGCGGAAGTTGTAGCCAATGCCAAATTGGAGTCCCATATCCAGTAAACCAAAAAGTTTTTCCCCTTTGCGATCGCAAAGGGGAAAAACTTTTCTAAGTAGTTACGCAAAATTAATT
>JAQYWN010000908.1 GCA_029379265.1 Rhizonema sp. NSF051 | reverse complement strand
TATTTATAACTCATTTACCGAACATGATATTAAGTCCGTACCTGTAAATTATTGACAAAATCTACTCATTTTTAACTTGTGACAAATGAATAAAGCCTAGTCACGGAAAAAAAGCATTCCACAATTGAAAAGCTGTTGTATCTCTGACTGTGTAAGGATTTTGGCAATACCCTTGCCTGTTGATTTTCATATCGAACAACAAAACTGCTGTAATCCGTAAGTTACAGCAATTTGAAACTTTATTTTCAGTTCCTTAAAAATCAAGCAGCTTGTTGTCTTTTTAACTCTTGTATCAATGCTTGACATTCTCTGCTGGCATCTCTGGCTTGACGCATCAAATCAAGTCTTTCTTTACGGCTAAGTACGTTTCTATTTCTTACGGCTTCATTACTGAGCATTGCTGCTTTTTTACCCAAAGCTTTTATTTTTGCTTCTAGTGCTTCCATGTTTAGCCCTCGTACTCTAAGATTACGATATCTAAAGTACCGTTGGACAAAGCTCCCAATAATGGCAAACTTTTCCCCGAATAAATTCCCAACCTTAAAAATATGAGGAATTAAGGTGCTTTTGTCAAAAAGCATTTTTTGTATCACGTCAGATACAGTTTACAGGCAATAACTAACAACTTACATTATTATGTCTATCAAATATAATAATATGGAAGACGTCAAATTTTTAGGTAGCCCGATTATTATCTTTTATAGATCATTCTTGAGATAGATTGGTATTTATCTCCCTATCGGCAGATAGTTAATACCAATATACAACAAGGTATAGGTGAGCGCTTTACAAAAGTGAGGATGCAAGAACATAGTCTGCACTATCCCCTAAGTCTTTAGGGATATATGGTGGATATACATGCTTCGGAAACAGTAAGCACGACTAAATTAAGAGAAGTAATCATGGTGTTTGAAGGAGAAAGCAATGCCGACTCTGCCTTTAAATAAAGCGAATCTACCTTACCCCGATCCAATGCATCCCGTCGTCGTTCACTTTGTGATTGCGATGGTGTTGTTTGCCTTCTTTTGCGATGTTGTGGGTTATTTCACCCGTAACCACCGTTTGTTTGAGGTCAGTTTTTGGAACATGTTCGTGGCTTCAGCTGCCATCTTTGTCGCAGTTATCTTTGGTCAGTTTGAAGCAGGTTTGGCACAAGCCTACGATGCAGCCCAGCCAGTACTGAACGAACACACGATTATTGGTTGGTCACTTTCAGCGATTCTCGTTGGCATTACAGCATGGCGATTCGTGATTCGCAGCCGCGATCCGTTGAAGATACCGACTGCTTACTTAGGTGTAGGTATGTTTTTAATCTGCCTGGTGTCCCTCCAAGTCTATTTAGGAACCCAACTGGTTTGGGAATATGGGTTGCATGTGGAACCTGTAGAGGAAGCAATTAAGAAAGGGGTTTTGAAATGAACTTTCAACTCATGCAACTAGTGTGGGGGTTCAAGTTGGGTGCTAACGGATTACCTTATAAGTTGCCAATTCATCCGCAACTCGTGCATCTAACTTTAGGTCTTTTCATCATCGCCATCATCTTTGACATCGCCGGAACACTTTTTCGCTTTGAAAAACCGATTTTCCGTTTTTTAGCCCTCCCTGCCCTTCGTGAGGGCTTCTTTGATGTCGGGTGGTATAATCTTTTGGCTGCAGCAGTCATCACATTCTTCACTGTAGCAGCAGGTTTTTTTGAGATGATTCTGGCAAATCCACCTAGTGATATTAAGAGTCCTTGGGGATTGGAAGAAGGTCTAACGATGATCTTACATGGATTGGGTGGTGTCTTTTTGTTGACGGCGATTGTCACTATGACTGTTTGGAGAGGTTTCCAGCGCTATCAGTGGCGTCAGAGGGCTGTCAGACAGGTAAGCTGGAGCTACTTAATAGTGGGGATTGCAATTATGGGAATCATGTATGTTCACGGAACGCTGGGAGCTCATCTAGGCGGTGATTTTGGTGTTCACAATACCGCAGGCCACTTAATCGAACGTGGTGAAAACCCCAACGTGCTGCTTAAATAACAAAGAGTCATTCGGTGCCATGAGTTGAGATAAGGGATTGCGAAATCTTTGTCAGTAGCAAAAATCGGGAGTTTATCTGTCACAAAGATTTATGAAATTGCTCTTATCAAGATTCATTCACTTATAGCAAGCGAATTCTCCTTTCTCCTTACTTCAGTGCCAAAAGCGTGTCATCATAGATAATTTTTTTATGCGAAAAACTTTAAACGCTCTGCTCTTGGCTGTCTTTATAGCGGTCATTCTTGGTATCAGTCATTGGGTTGGACAGGAGGCATACTCATGGATGCCTCCTCAAGCAACAGCAGAAGCAAAACGGGTTGATGAAATCTTTAGCTTTCTAGCATCAGTAGGAACGTTTATCTTTCTAGGCATCACTGGTGTCATACTATATTCGATTATTACTTGTCGCGCACCTAAAGGAGACTGGACTCACGGTCACCCGGCAAGAGGTAGTGCGAAGTTAGAAACCCTCTGGACAGTTGTTCCCACCATACTGGTATTATGGGTTGCATTGGAAAGCTTCCATATATATGAGGAATTAAACATTCTTGGTTTGACACAGATCGTGCATTTGCATATCGAAGAACCTGCATCTGCTAACACGGTTCACATCGATGGTAAACCTATTACTCAAGAAATTAGGGTTATAGCCTCGCAGTCGGGTTGGTCTTTTATCTATCCAGATAAAGTCACACGTAACGAATTGCATCTGCCGATGAATGACCGCATTCGCTTAGTGTTGAATTCGGAGGATGTTCTCCACGGTTTCTACGTCCCTGAATTCCGCTTTAAGCAGGATATAGTTCCCAAACGCGATATTGCCATTGTGATAGACCCGATACGTGCGGGTCAATATCGGCTGAATGATTCTCAGTTCAGTGGCACAAACTTCGCTTTAATGCAAGCAAACGTATTCGTTGAGTCCCGCCAAGCTTATGACCAATGGCTGATGGCTGCTACGAATCAGCCTACACTGGCATCCAATCAAGCGGCTATAGAACCAACCCAACAATCAAAGAGAATCTTCAATAGTCACTGGCAAACAGTCCAGCCTGTTGAGCCAACTATAGTAAATGATTCCAGATCCATCACCTAAGTAGGTCGAGTTAATATAGCAATCCTAAATCATTTGGGAAAAACAAAAAAGGTTGAAAGCCTTATAAAG
>JAQYWN010000907.1 GCA_029379265.1 Rhizonema sp. NSF051 | reverse complement strand
TTTTGTACTCTTTATTCGCCTACTCCTGGTTTATACCGTAGGTGCAAGATCTGAGCTAACCAGCTCAGCAGAGTACCATTGTCGATGTACTCCCTCATCTTCGCTTGCAGGGACTTGAGGCTATCTGAGCTAGAGCGTAACTCAACGACAAAATCAGGACAGATATTAGCAAACGTTCCTTTTTGTTCTGGAGTAAGTGCCTGCCAACGTTCTCGGCTGATCCAAGATGCATCGGGGGAGCGTGTCGCACCATTAGGTAAAATGAAGCCAGTCGAAGAGTCAAAGGCTTTACCCGGTTCGCCCGAATTACGCCACCACAAATACAACTCTCCAGAAATACTCCAATTGCGTTCTCCAGTTTCCCAACCCGTTAGTGGGTTCACAATTAACTCTCCTTGTGCCGTTCTTTCTAGTCTCAAGTCTGGGTTGGCTGCTACTAAGGCTGCAAACTGTTCTTGGGTGAACGTACAACCCGATTGTTTTAGGCAACTCAATCAATAGGGTTTCAGTTTCTGAACTGGTGGGTGCGTGTACCATCTTGATGTCTGACACAATGGGGATTAGGTGAAAGATGCCTACCCTATTAACTAACATAATTCTACGCGTTTTCTTTTCTTTGCGATCGCCTGCAACACTGCGCGTTCTATCTGTGTCCGTGCGTCTCGTTCTTGATAGCAATCTCTCCAGTCGATAACGCCGCCCGACTTACTTTGTCATATACTTAATGTAAAACTTCAGGTAGGAACATGTCAGATTCACTTGACTACACAGAGTCGAACATCGGTAAAGTCCTGCTTATCGGAGTTACTGGAGGTACCGGGCAAAATGTAGTTAAAGGATTTCTGGAACAGGGAGTTACCAACCTCCGTGCCATGACTAGGAAAATTGACTATAACCGTCCTTCCCTGTCAAAAATGAACGATGCTGGAGTTGAGCTTGTTGAGGCAAACCTAGACGATGCCGACTCTCTCACAACAGCCTTTGCAGGGATTTCGGCTGTATATTGCCATGCCACTGCACCGGATGCCGCTAAGCCTGATGAGCGAGAGGTTGAGAGAGCAAAGCTCGTTGCACTTGCAGCCAAAAAAGCCGACATTAAGCACTTGGTGTATAACTCTGCAGGTGGAGCTGATAGGAATTCTGGAATTACCCGCATTGAACAGAAATATAAGGTGGAGCAGATTCTCAAAGAAGCTGGTAACCCGACGACTATGTTGCGGGCGTGCTTATTTATGGAAGAGTTTTGGAAAAAGTACACGCGACCATCTATCCTCAAGGGAGTCTTCCGATTCGCCATTCAGCCTGACAAGCCCATACATTTGATTACAACTAAGGACATGGGTAGCGTTGCTGCTTATGTGATGAAACATCGAGACAAGTACATTGGTAAAGAAATTGAGCTTGCTGGCGATGTGTTAACTCCTCTTCAGATGGCAGAGGAATTCTCTAGAGTGCAAGGTTTTCCCGTTGTCTACAAAGAGACACCCCCTTGGATCTTCTTACTACTCTTACGACTTGAACTGTTTAACATAATTCAATGGTATCGCACATCTGGTTATCAAGCCGATGTCCGGCATCTTCGGGAAGATGAATTTCCCGGACTTTTGACCACTTTCAGTGAATTTCTGGAAGAAACTAACTGGGCAGATAAAGAACTTACCTACGATCTACTGTGATATCAAGGAATTTACTCATATCTGTCACAGAGTCTTGTATATATTTATGCGTGAGCGCTCGCAATTTTGGATTGTCTTGACGTTGGAGGAGATCACGCAATAAATGTAAGCGTCGTGCAGCAATCAATGCCTCCAAGCAATACGAGTCTTGCATGGGAAGTGAGCATATTTGTTGATAACTGTCGAGTAATATCATGTTCGGTTGAACATTTATAATAATGTTTGTAGTTGCGCTTTAGCGCTCTCAAACTCTTAAGAGCGCTAAAGCGCAACTACGAACATACCAAGTGACTCTCACCCAAGTTATATTTGAGTAAAGCCGATTGTGCTAATTGCTTCAGTCGCTTCACCTGACCACTGTAGCTAATTTCAGCAAAAGGCTTCATTAGAATTGTTAATTTGTAATGTGCAGTAATTTGTTATGCGGCGATTGTAATGATTCATGACTAAAACACTTTTGTGAGGAAGAATCGACGATAACCTGGAGGAAAGTCTAGTATTTCTCTAAAAGTAATATATCCAAGCTTTGGATAAAACTATGGGGCTTGAAAACTAAAAGAATCCCCAAATTGGCAAATTGACAACCTCGCCTTATTACCTGTTCTTCTGTAGCAGCTGGGAGGGAATCAGCATAACTTTACCCACGGATTCGTGTATCTACAAAACACAACATACAACCAATGCCAATAGGTTGGTCCAATTAAAGCAGTGCTTTGAGTGAAAAATATAATTAATTAAAGCCGGCACGGGTGTAAAAGTGTTACTACTTCACCTAAAAGAATATCTAAAACGCAGCGAATCACACTTCAAG
This sequence comes from Rhizonema sp. NSF051, assembly GCA_029379265.1. Lineage (GTDB taxonomy): Bacteria > Cyanobacteriota > Cyanobacteriia > Cyanobacteriales > Nostocaceae > Rhizonema. Next base: position 703 of record JAQYWN010000907.1, on the reverse strand, counting down.
GTTTCGGTCGAACAGATATATTGATTGTAGTAGCAGCAGGCGAGGAAAGGATAGACATCAATTATATCTCCATCTTGAACTATGTAGGAGAAATTCTACTGCGTTGCCGTTGACTTCAAGACAATCAACTTCTGGATGGGGAACACCCAACGACTAGATCATGTCTTGGATTAACGATCTATCTGCCAAAAAATGCTAAATTACCACTTGCCTTTTACACAGTGGTAAAAAGTCATTCAATTCAGCCTAAAACGTAATTCTTCATCCACCATACGAAAGAAGAATTTTTGATTAATCTGTGGAAAATGCCGCCAGAGCTACTTGACCAACCATTAAGCCTGATTTTAGGCTAATTTAAAGAATATGGATAAGTTGTCTATTATATGATAAATAAAATTAATTATCAATTACTTGCGTTTCTTATTGACTTCAGCTAAAGTCAATGCATACTCCCAAACTAAGCTTGGTGTAATTACAGAGTTTGTTGCATGGGCTTTTAGGGTGACAACTACAAAGGAGAACGAAGATATGTCATTTCAAGCAAAATCTACCCAAAAATCTTTCTCGAATAGCAAAATTCAGATTGAAGTCAAAGAAATCTCCCAGCCAAAGCTAGGTAAAAATACTGTATCTCATTTGAATTCTGATTCAGATGGAGGAGATTTGACTAACGAATAATAGTTTTCATTAGTAAGTATTTAAG
>JAQYWN010000906.1 GCA_029379265.1 Rhizonema sp. NSF051 | reverse complement strand
AAATAAAAAGGATGCACTATGAGTACACAGAATGGAAAAAACTCCTTAGTCGAAACACCGTCTTTACTTGAGGAAAGTAAAGAACCATCAACTATCAATAATTCAAGCGATCAGCAAGGTTTACAACAAAACGCTAAGGAAGTAAATAATACTTATAATACACTACAAAATAATTTACAAGCAGACCCCTGGATTTACCGCATGATTGTTGGTACACTCACCTCTACGATATTAATTTGCCTTATAGGTGCAATTGGTCTAGAAGCAAATGGCAACAAACCAATTCCGGAACTTCTAACTGCTCTTGCAACTGGTTCTTTGGGTGCTTTATCAGGATTATTAGCACCATCCCCCCTATCCCCCGTAAAAAAATAGTGGTGGTATGGTGCGATCGCGCTATGGAATTTTGGCGTTGCATAATGGTGGTATGAATTGAGGTAAAAATTGGATGGAATGTCCGCGTTGTGGGTCGTCCCATATCCGTAGGAATGGAAGGATTCATAGGTAAGCAGAATCACATTTGCTGGGAAAAGCGACGTGCGTTCCGCCCCGCTTCGCTAACGTCAATTCATTGATCGCTATGAACCACCTCAAGGATACAGTGATGAAGTCAAACGGGAATGCCTAAAAATGTACGTTAATGGCATGGGCTTTCGTGGCATCAGACTCTGCCCCGTAGGCGAGCGCCGCTATCAAAAAGGTGCGCTCGTATACATTAACAGTAAGAAAAAAGCTGCGAGTTAACTCTCATCCTATCTCGCGGTGACAAATTGACCTGTAAAGGAGAATGACCCTCCATTTTGTCCATTCCCCTGTAGTGGATTATCTCGTAGCCCAAAAAAACTCAGATCAATTGTCCCTTCTACCGTTTGAGTTTTCGGATTAAAGGTAGCACTATAATCATTTCTTGCAATCCCGGTACTGCCAGAGCTTGAGATACTAAAGTTGAGTGCCCTCGCTGTAATCGCCTTCCTTCCATTACATACCCAAGTGCCCTGAGAAGTGGTAAAAGCATCAAACTGACCCGAAATACCACCTTGGTTTGAGTCGTCAACAATCAAGTGACCTTCTTTGGTAAGAGTAATCAGCGCACGTGAAGCAAAGTTTCCATTGGCATCTTTAATTGTCGCGAGGTATGTACCAGTGACAAAGTTGCTGCAACCTGCTTGTTCTGAATTGGTATTAATTTCAGATTCAGCCTTTGCCGAGTGAATGTTCCAGATATTCAAAATGCTGACTGTGGAAACTATACCAATTGTCAATCGAAACAAGGCTTTATAAATTTTCATGATGAACAATAGTAGAGAATTTACGGAACTCTACTTAGAAACATATAGAAAAAAGAGACAGATTCTTGATAAATTTTTGTTAATGTCTGATTAAATTCAGGACCCAGGGAAGAGCAAACGCCTGACACTAAAGCATCACAGGAGCCAGAAGGGGCATGTCCAGATTTAAATGTGATTTCAATGTAACTTAAAGGATAAAGTGACCGTTTTCAAACCATAAAGTGACCGCAGATGTGACTTAAAGGAAATGTTTGCCGAAAATTAAAGGATAAGCTTGCCGTGACAGAGGCTGAAACCATTATTCTTTCGATTTTTCTAAATTAGTTGTCGAGTTCTATTAAATAATAAAGTTGCCGTGAGTTCATGAGTGAATGAGAGTTTCGGGCGAAAGCGATCGCATCATGACAAAAGCGGAAGTTAGTCAGGCTCTGAATTCGGCAAGCTTATCCTTTTAAAAACGGCAATCTTTTCCTTTAAGTCACAGCAGACCAGAACTTAATGAGGAAGCGTGTTTAAGCGGTTTGAATGCGATCGCGTGCAGATTGTCCACAACTGAATAATAAGCATTCCAGCAATCCGAGGGCGGACATTTTATCCTTTAAAAACGGTCACTTTATCCTTTAAACCACAATTTAACATGACAACCTGATTGAGAGGAACACCTCATTTTCCCCCTGTAGCACATCATGTCACCATTTTTCTTGCGCTTACCCTGGGTTTGAGGGGTTTGCTGATCAACATCGGTAGGGAGTTGTGACGCAATCCAATCGGCAGGACACCGAGTCAGTGTAATTTGAAAGAACGTGACGAATGGTGTAACGGCTGTCCACAACCAGGCTTGACTATTTTTGCTGTTGCATCCATCCATGTTTTTTTGACTGAAGCTCGTTTCATCTGCACCTACTACTGCTGCATTCTGGATATATGTTTTAGCTTCTTCCACTGCCTTCTCTACCGCAGTACTCGCCTCCATCCTCAGTTTATTGATGGTTCCCAAGCTAAGTCTGATGTCAAATATTTCCTGCATCGCCGTTTTTACCATTCTCTGACTATGGCGATACAGTCCGCTCAACACCGCTACCATTGCTACCACTCTCGTTCCATAGTGATATTCGATCTACATTGGATAGTAGTTTCGCTCTCGTGGTTTTACCACATTTCCCACATTCGAGTTGATGTAACCGATGTTCAATGATGATGGGTTTGATGGGTGGTATTTCTACGTGTTGATGTCTGTATGGGTTGGCATCTTCTCCCTCTAAGGGAAATCCACAGCCACTACAAAACTCTGGCTTCAGGTTTATCACCTCCGCACAGTCAGATTCTGAGTACAGAAACCATGTAATGCACGGTTAACCTGCCAAAGTTTTTCCAAGTATTACACGGAGTTAGGTTTTGCAGATCCACAATTCTTTTGTTTTCTTACCCAGTCAGGTACTAATTCCTCTCACTCCTCAATAGCTGAGCGAACGACAGAAATTCCTGTTTCTGCTAATAATAATCATTCCAAATTTCTCCAAAAGTTTTAAGTGTTTACAGCTAGACGATATGTAATAAATATTTTTTAGCACTGCGAAGCAAGTGGTGGCGATCGCCCTTTTTTGGATCCACCTCACAAAATCGCATTGCTCCCAATGCCAAAAGTGCGAAAACCACCTCAATCAAAAAGTTTTTCCGCGCAGGCGATCGCTACATACAGCATAATATCTTTGGGACACAATCTACCGCTACCACGATCATCTTTGATGTTCATACTAGACTCTGCGATCATGAATTCAAAAACTTTGACATTGGTAGTAGGGGCGAACGACCGTTCGCCCCTACGTCATTTATGGAGATGTCTATTTATCTAACAATTCAATTTACCACGAGGCATCAGTGATTGAGTATCTATTATGCAAATTTTAAATAAAACTTATGCGTTAATTGCATAGTAAGC
>JAQYWN010000905.1 GCA_029379265.1 Rhizonema sp. NSF051 | reverse complement strand
GTGGGGTGAGCGTGTCTACGCAAATTACGGTTAATTAACCGGACATGATATCATACTTCAATTATGCAACGCCGAACAATCTCCCCCTCTAGACAATGACTTGTGCAACTGAAAAATCGCGTTTCATCTTCAAGCTGTTGAGGTAGGCAATTGGATCGTCTGTATTAAAGGGTGTATCATCAAACAGCTGGATAGGTTGACGACTGTAACTAATATCCAGACCGATTTCTCGTGCCGCAGTGCTGAACACACCAACCCGGCACACTCTTTCTACGATTTCCACCCAATTTCTGGGGAACGGAGTTTCACCCCAACGCGCCAATTGAGTCATCATCCAAATTTGCTCAGTTCGACTGGGACGGTTTATGGCAGACTCTGCATAAAACTGGTGGTGGGCATACTCTTGCATTGGATGGTCTAAGCTACAGGTGACATTGTTCGGATCTTCGATTTGGATGTAAGAAATATCAGTACTGACATACTCTTGTCGCGCCAAAATTTCCCGAATTTCGTCAGCATTTTCTGGATTTGAACAGTAATAGCAAGCTTCTAGTAAAGCTTTGGTTAAGGCAATGTGGGTGTTGGGATAAGCTGCTGCCCAATCTTCTCGTACACCAAGAACCTTACCTGGATGCCCCAGCCAGAGTTCTAAGTCTGTAGCTATGGTAAAGCCAATACCTTCAAAAGCAGCGCGGATGTTCCAAGGTTCTCCGACCGAGTAACCATCAATACTTCCGGCTTTTAGATCAGCCACCATCTGGGCTGGAGGAATAGTCTTAATGTCAACATCTTGGTCAGGATCTATGCCACCAGCAGCTAGCCAATAACGTAGCAGCATGTTGTGCATAGAACTAGGATGCACCACTCCCAGCGTATGCCGTAGGTTACTAGTACTCAGCAAGTAACTCTTGAAATCAGAAAGAGTTCGTACTCCTTGCTCGTAAAAATGTTTAGATAGGGTAATGGCGTTACCGTTACGCGTCATGGTCAGGGCGGTGACGATAGGTACGGGTCGGTTTTGATGTCCTCCCAAGGTTAACCACATCGGCATCCCTGATGGCATTTGAGCAGCATCTAAATATCCTCCAGTCACACCATCGACAATGCCCCGCCAACTCGTTTCTCGTACTAAGTTAACTTCATCTAGACCATGCTTAACAAAAAAACCTTTTTCTTTTGCTATTGCTAAAGGTGCACAGGCAGTCAAGGGAACAAAGCCGACTTCCAAATTGACTTTTTCTAAGCCATGACGAGAGATGTTTGCCGTTTTCCTCGCCCTAATTTGTTTAACGCGTTTCTGTTGGTGGAGGAAGTAAATCATCTCACTGCGTAAGCTGTAGTAGCTGGGATGCTTTACAACCTCCATTCGCCTACGAGGTCTAGGAATATCCACTTCCAAGATATCACCAATCTTAGATTCTGGTCCATTAGTTAGCATGACAATTCTGTCAGAAAGTAGCACTGCTTCATCAACATCGTGTGTCACCATAACTGCGGTCACTTGATTCTGGTCGCAGATTTGCATTAGCTGTTCTTGCAAGTTACCGCGTGTCAGTGCATCCAAAGCACCAAAGGGTTCATCCAACAGCAGCAGCTTTGGAGAAGTTGCTAAAGCACGAGCGATCGCCACCCGCTGTTTTTGTCCACCTGATAACATTCCGGGGGATTTATCCGCATGAGGACGTAATCCTACCATATCAATGTGCTTTTCTACAATTGCTCGACGTTCCCCCGAGGGTAAATCCCTCATTACTGTATCCACCGCGAGGGTAATGTTTTCCCGTACTGTTCTCCAAGGTAGGAGTGAATAATTCTGAAACACCACCATTCGGTCTGGTCCTGGTCTGGTGATTCTTTTTCCTTCTAAGGTTACCATTCCTTCTGTTGGTAAATCCAATCCAGCAATCATATTTAAGAGAGTAGATTTCCCACAACCAGAATGACCAATTAGCGAAACGAATTCTCCCTTTTTAATCTGGAGATCTATTCCTTGCAGGGCAATATATTTGCCACCACCTTTTAAATCAAAAGTCTTATCAATTTGATCGACAGCAACGAATACAGACATGGTAGTAAAAAAATGAGCGATTAAAAGTGAAGGGTGAGAAATTAAAAATTGAACTTTTAACTTTTGTACGGGCAGGTTTAACTCGATCACCTGTGTCACACCTGAAAATTCATCGGGCTGAGTGTACGGGCAGGTTTAACCCGATCACCTGTGTCACACCTGAAAATTCATCGGGCTGAGTGTACGGGCAGGTTTAACCCGATCACCTGTGTCACACCTGAAAATTCATCGGGAAAACCTGCCCGTACGCTACTTTTCTTCGACTGGGAGAATTAATTTTTGAATCCACGCCATGAGTTTATCTAGTAATAAACCGACAATACCGATATACACCAGAGCTAAAATGACTTCACTTACAGCATTATTTTGATAAGCGTTCCAGATAAAAAAGCCAATGCCGACGATACCGGACATGACAATTTCTGCTGCAATAATTGCCAACCAAGCTAAGCCAATTGCTATTCTCAAACCTGTAAAAATATAGGGAAGAGCAGCCGGAAGCAAGATATTCAAGAAATAGTCTTTTTTATTCAATTGCAGAACTTTGGCAACGTTGTTGTAGTCTTGAGGAATTTGGGTAACTCCCACAGCAGTGTTAATTAAAATGGGCCAAATTGCTGTAATGAAAATCACAAATAGTGCGGCAGGTTCGTTTTGTCTCAAAGCTGCTAAAGAAATTGGCACCCAAGCTAAAGGTGGTACAGTTCGTAGTAGCTGAAAGATGGGATCTAATGCTTTGGACATTATTTTATTAGTACCAACTAAAATGCCCAAGCCAATACCAACAATCGCTGCTAACAAATAACTTATTGCAACCCTCTGTAAACTAGCTAAAATTTGCCAAAATAAACCTTTGTCAATACCACCTCGGTCATAAAAGGGCCAGAAGATGAGTATCCAAGTGTCTTGGATAACTTTAATAGGACCTGGTATTGTAGCTCCTGGAGTCCAAGAAAACAGTTGCCACACAACTAAAAAGATCGCGATCGCAATAGTAGGAGGTACAAGTTCTGGAAGTTGCTTTTTCAGATATGATACAAAGATAACCTCATACACAGCACTCATTGCTCCTCAAGTTGCGAAACTTGGTGATTTGAGATAACTAAATGCTGTGGCTGGGTAGTTTTTTTTTGCCATTGTGATGATAAGTACTCACGCAAAATAAATTGTATATTAT
>JAQYWN010000093.1:6432-15043 GCA_029379265.1 Rhizonema sp. NSF051 | reverse complement strand
ATCTGCAAATCACAAAAAACTCATAACCCAAAAAATTAAAAAGTCAATCAAAAAATGAATAGTTTTTGGTAATTAGTTGCACATAACAATGTGAATTGTTAATTATTTGATGTGCAAAAAAATACTGGATCTTGTACTTTTTAGATTGATGGAGTAAGTTGCTATTGTTTAAAAAAGCAAATTCAGCATTAGTCAGGAGAAATAGAAAAAATGCAAGACGCTTTTTCCAAAGTCGTTGAACAAGCTGATAAAAAAGGTGCTTACCTAAGCAATGATGAAATCAATGCATTATCAGCACTGGTTGCTGATAGTAATAAGCGTTTAGACATCGTTAACAGACTTACCAGCAACGCTTCCTCCATTGTGGCGAATGCTTATCGGGATTTGGTGGCCGAACGCCCTCAAATATTTAACGCTGGCGGTGCTTGCTTCCACAACCGCAATCAGGCAGCTTGCATCCGTGATCTGGGATTTATTTTGCGTTATGTAACCTATTCTGTCCTATCTGGCGATACTAGTGCATTGGATGATCGCTGCTTGAATGGTTTGCGCGAAACTTATCAAGCGTTAGGGACTCCTGGTGATGCTGTTGCTTCAGGAATTCAAAAGATCAAAGAGGCTGCTATCAATATTGCCAATGACCCCAACGGTATTACCAAAGGTGATTGCAGTCAGTTGATAGCTGAAGTCGCTAGCTATTTCGACCGTGCTGCTTCTGCTGTTGCTTAAGAGCAATTAGCACTTTTCTTTCAGTACGTAAGTTGAAACCGCAACAGTTTAATAATTACCTGACAATTTAGGAAATTAAGAAAATCATGAAAACTCCATTGACAGAAGCGATCGCCGCCGCAGATGTTCGCGGTTCTTACCTTAGCAACACCGAAGTACAAGCAGTGTTTGGTCGTTTCAATCGTGCGCGTGCCGGTCTAGATGCAGCCAAAGCATTCGCACAAAATGGCAGCAAGTGGGCAGAAGCAGCAGCCAATCACGTTTATAAAAAGTTTCCCTACACCACACAAATGGAAGGGCCCCAATACGCCTCTACTCCTGAAGGCAAAAGCAAGTGTGTACGGGATATCGATCACTATCTCCGCACCATCAGCTATTGCGCTGTAGTGGGCGGTACTGGTCCTTTAGATGAATACGTTGTTGCTGGTTTAAGCGAACTTAATGGTGCCCTCGGCTTATCTCCCAGCTGGTACATAGCTGCTCTAGAATTTGTCCGTGACAATCATGGTTTGAGTGGTGATGTTGCTGGAGAAGCCAACATTTACATCAACTATGCAATCAATGCATTGAGCTAAGAGTTAATACACCGTCCGTTGTTAATGGCTAATAGCTAAAGGTTAATTGCTAATGCCTAATAGTTAATCGCTAATTAAGAGAAATAGTTAGCAATTAGCTTTTCAGCCATCAGCAACTAGCAATTAGCAGTTAGCCATTAATTTTTAGCAGATAAAAATTAGCAATTAACAAACTTGGAGCCAGAAAAAAATGACGAATTCAGTCGTAGAAAGGCTAGCAATTCAAGATATTGCCGCAGAAAGAGTTGAGTTGCGTCAGAATTGGAGCGAAGATGATTTGCAACTCGTGTTTCGGACTGCTTACGAGCAAATATTTGGGCGTCAAGGAGTCTATGCGAATCAAAAGTTTACGAGCCCTGAATCTTTGTTGCGGAACGGCAAAATTAGCGTTCAGCAATTTGTTGAGCTTTTAGCAAAATCTGATTTTTACAAAGAACGTTTTTTTTACAATAACTCCCAAGGGCGTTTTATTGAGTTGAACTACAAGCACTTACTAGGACGTGCTCCTTACGACCAATCAGAAATTGCCTTTCACGTAGATCTCTATGCTTCCAAAGGCTATGACGCTGAGATTGAATCCTATATTTACAGTCAAGAATACGATAATGCCTTTGGGATTTCTGTCGTTCCTTTCTACCGTGGATTTAAATCAATTCCAGGACAGAAAACTGTAGGATACAACAGGATTCTCTCACTTTATCGCGGTGATGGGAACAGTGATAACGCGCAATATGGTGGGAAAAATTCGAGATTGCGGTCGAAAATCTCGATGAACCATTCAAATATTATTTTAGCACCAACAGGGCCTGCTGGTACCGTTACAGGTGGATCCACGTTAATCAGTTCGCCTGCACGCGGTGATTCCCGGATGTTCATCATTGAAGCGATCGCTGGTACAACTAACACTAAAGTAGCAGTGCGTCGTAGCAAACAGGTTTACACTGTATCCTATGAGCAACTCTCAGCAACATACCAAGACATTCATAAGCGCGGCGGCAAGATAGTTAACATTTCTCCAGCGTAGAAAGTCGGGAGTGGGGAGTGGGAGAATCGAGGAGTGGGGAAGTGGAGGAGTGGGAGATTAGAAGGACTTAGAATAACATTCTTTCTCTCAAGTGTTCCTCTTCCCCCTCTTCGTCATCTCCCTACTCTCCACTCCTCTATAATTTATGACAACAACTCACGACATCGAACCAATTCTTTCAGCAGAAGCAGCGATCGCAGCACTTTTGAGCGAAGACAACCAAATCCGTTATTATGCTGCTTGGTGGCTAGGAAAGCATCAGGCACAAGCAGGCTGTACGGTGCTGTGCGAAGCCATATTTGATGAACGTTACCGCATTCCATCTGGAGGATATCCTCTGCGGCGTCAAGCTGCAAGGGCACTAGGTCAACTCAAAAATCCTCAAGCAGTACCAGCTTTAATTACAGCTTTAGAATGTGATGCCGATTTGCGTTTGCGAGAAGCAGTTATTCAAGCCTTGGCGGCGATTAATGATCAAAGGGCAGTTGATCCTTTACTAAATCTCCTGCTATCGAGTCACGAGCAACCTTATGAAGCTTTAATTGAAGCACTAGCAACTTTGCAAGTATGGTCAATTCGTCCCCAAATTGAAACTTTTCTCAATCATCCTTCTGAGCGGGTGCAGTGTGCTGCGGCTCGATATTTGTATCTTTTAACTCAGCAACCTCAATACATTGAACGCATCGTCAAAAATCTCAATCACGAGAATATGTATCTACGCTGGGCAGCAATATTTGACTTGGGAGCAATCGGGCATCGCCAAGCTGTACAAGCAATTATTGCAGCTAAAGTTCCTAACAGTTTAAAGTTACTAAATTTAAAGCAAATTCTGGAAGCAGTTTTGGATAGCGAAAGCAGGGACAAGGAAACATCTCAGATTTTATTTAAAGCAATTGATGATTTGTTAATTCAGCTGTAAGGGGAGTGGGGAGATAAGTCAGCAAGAGGCAGTCTTGCTGGGGGCAGTCTTGCTGGGGGAAAACCCCATCTATAAATGGAGGGGCTTGTGGCTTGGACGTAGTATTCCCTTGCGAGCAGCGCCAGAACGAAATACATATTTCTTTTTTTTTCATAACTAAAGTTAGGGGCTTAAAACCCAAGTGGTAGGAGAATTCCAAAACTCTCCCAAGCTCACAGCGAACTGCAAGAACTGCCTCTTTTGGTCACTTTCAGCAAAGAATAATATGGAACTCTCTTTTTTAGAGATTTTTGCAATAATGATATTTAAATGACAAAAAAGAAAGAGCGATCGCCTAATTGATGATTCTGCTTAAGGTTTAGGGTAGGTAGAATATTTTTCTCTCCGAAGAAGTGACAAAAGAGGGATAATGCAAAGCTCGCGTCTTGGAAGCTTTCTACGGGAGAGAAAAAATTATATTCTGAGTCCTCCCAATCTCCCCCATTCCCCTACGCCCTTACTCCCCCATTACCTAACAATGAATACACAAAATCAAGACATCGAGAGATTGATTTCGCAATTAAACAACGCCTCATTTCCGACAGATGCGATCTCTGCAATGACTGCGCTCGAGAAGAGTGGAACCACTGAAGCCGCGATCGCTGCAGTAATTCAAGCATTGAGTCATCACCATCCTTCTGTACGTACTGCTGCTATTGAAGTTTTGGTAAAGTTAGCGCCTGCAACCGTAGAACCATTGATTATTGCCTACCGTAATTCTACCGATCAGGGTTTACAAGCTCACATCATTCAAGCTTTAGCCCAAATTGGTGATTCAAGGGCAACTGATTTGTTAGCTGAAGTTGTCGGCACAACAGTAGCTAATCACTGTCAGGGAAACATCCGTCGTATTGCAGCACGGGGACTAGGACGCATCTGCGCTCTAGTCCAAGGCTCTTTCCCAATTGACATGGGGAAGACATTTTCTTTGTGCGCGTCAAATACCACCACGCAGTACAACTTTGCTGTGGAAAAACTAACTTGGGCTTTACTCACACCTGAAGATTGGGGACTGCGTTACGCAGCTGCTGTCTCTTTACAAGAAGTTGCTACTTCAGTTGCTTATGCTGCCTTGCAACAGGCAAGCGATCTGGAGTCAGATAAAGTTGTACTCTCTCGAATTGCAAACGCCTTGGAGCAGTTTGTACCAAGAGGGGGACAATTCGAGATCGAAAGAGAGATAAAAACTGAATAACTGCTGTCTCCTCACTATTTTTTCAAAAACTAGCGGCAATATTCTCTGTCTGATTCCTTAATCATTCTTTACATTTGGCGGTGAAGGATAGCTGTCAGCAAAGACTTAGATACATTGCCATTTCAGCAATTACAGAAATATTAAGAAAATATAAGTAACAAGACTTTACAGATTAAAGAAATAAATTGTAAAGTCTTGTTAAGAAAAAATGCCACTTTTCTTAGTTACAGCCCTTATATGTAAGGGAGTTGAGGGTTTTCTTATTGCTCCTGTTATTTTCTTAACAATTTGTAACAGATAATGCCCCTATAGCGTTGTATAAACATAATCTGGGGGGGTTAAATAATAGACAAAAGTTAAACAAGGCAATCAATCTCGTAAAGTTTGCCGTTTCTCATAAAATCACTCCAGTCTCTCATAATTATGCATTTTCGTAGTAATGTAATAAGTATGGGGCGAGTTGAGAAACAGTTTGATATAGTGTCAGTTGTTACACCGTACCCAATTGATAAAACATTAGCAGTTTTCATCGAAACAGCACTCAACTAAGAAATTAGGAGAATAGAGTCCATGTTAGACGCATTTGCAAAGGTAGTTTCTCAAGCTGACTCCAGAGGTGAGTTTCTCAGCGGTGAGCAAATCGATGCTCTAAGCAACCTAGTAAAAGACGGTAGCAAGCGCTTGGATACCGTTAACCGGATCACAAGCAATGCTTCCACCATTGTTACCAATGCTGCTCGCGCTTTGTTTGAAGAACAGCCCCAGTTGATCGCTAATGGTGGAAACGCTTACACCAACCGTCGCATGGCTGCTTGCCTCCGCGATATGGAAATCATCTTACGCTATGTTACCTACGCAATTATTGCGGGTGATGCCAGTGTACTTGATGACCGTTGCTTGAACGGCTTACGCGAAACCTACCAAGCTTTGGGAACTCCTGGTTCTTCAGTAGCAGTTGGCGTTCAGAAAATGAAGGAAGCTGCAATCAAAATTGCTAACGATCCTAACGGAATCACCAAAGGTGATTGCAGCCAATTGATATCTGAAGTAGCTGGCTACTTTGATCGCGCTGCTTCTGCTGTTGGTTAATTAACACAAAAAGAATTCCAAAGCCTAAGAATTAGGTAGCTTGGTCAAGATTTAGAAAAAAATAAGGAGCTTGTAAAAGATGAAAACACCAATTACTGAAGCAATCGCATCAGCTGATACCCAAGGACGTTTTTTGAGCAACACCGAACTCCAAGCTGTCAACGGTCGCTACGAACGTGCTGCTGCTAGCTTGGAAGCAGCTCGCAGTTTGAGCAGCAACGCTCAGCGTTTGATTGATGGTGCAACTCAAGCTGTGTATCAGAAGTATCAATATACCACTCAATACAACGGTCCACAGTACGCGGCTGATTCCCGTGGTAAGTCGAAGTGTGCCCGTGATGTCGGTCACTACCTACGTATTGTCACTTACTCATTGATTGCTGGTGGCACAGGTCCATTGGATGAGTACCTGATCGCTGGTTTGGATGAAATCAACCGCGCTTTTGATTTGTCCCCCAGCTGGTACATTGAAGCTTTGAAGCACATCAAAGGCAACCACGGTTTGTCCGGTCAAGCTGCTAACGAAGCAAACACCTACCTCGATTACGCAATCAACGCTCTAAGCTAGATAGCGAACCCGCCCGGAGAGGGATGCAAGTGCTGGATGAAATCATTTAGCAGTTGGATCTCGCTCCGGGCATTGTTTTATCTAAAAGCCATAAGTAATTAACGGTTAGCAATAAGCAATTAGCAATAAGCAATTAGCAATAAGCAATTAGCAAACAGCCTAAGGGAGGGAAAATAAAAATGGCGATTACAGCAGCATCATCTAGGCTGGGAACAGAAGCTTTTAGCGATATACCTCGCATTGAACTGCGTTATAACGCAAACAAAGATGAAGTCGAAGCAGTAATTCGTGCTACTTATCGGCAACTTTTAGGTAACGACTATTTGATGGCATCAGAACGCCTCAAGAGCGCAGAATCACTTTTGCGGGATGGAAACCTGACAGTACGGGAGTTTGTGCGTAGCGTTGCCAAATCAGAACTATATAAGAATAAGTTTTTCTACAACAATTTCCAAACCAGATTTATCGAACTGAGCTACAAGCATTTATTGGGTCGCGCTCCTTACGATGAGTCAGAGGTAAGCTACCACAATGACTTATACCACAACCAAGGATACGATACCGAAATCGACTCCTACATTGACTCAGTAGAGTACCAGCAGAACTTTGGTGACAATGTAGTGCCCTACTATCGCGGTTTTGAAACTCAACCAGGACAGAAAACTGTAGGTTTTAATCGGATATTCCGCTTGTATCGTGGTTATGCCAATAGTGATCGCTCTCAGGTAGAAGGAAACGGTTCTCGGTTGGCACGCGATCTGGCAACTAACAAAGCTTCCTCCATTGTCGGTCCTTCTGGTAGTAACCAAAATTGGAGCTACCGCGCCTCCAGTGACGTAGCTCCACAAAAGAATTTAGGGAATGCCGTGGGAGAAGGCGATCGCGTTTACCGCCTCGAAGTAACAGGACTTCTCAGCCCAGGCTACCCAAAGGTACGTCGGAGCAGCACAGCTTTGTTTGTGCCGTACGAGCGCCTTTCAGAAAAACTACAGCAAATTCAGCGCCAAGGTGGTAAAGTCGTCAGCGTAACACCAGCGTAATGGGGAATGTAATTAAAAATTTTTAATTGACTCAGTCCCCCTATACGAAAAGTTTTGTTACTTAAGGAGATAGAAGTATGTTTGGTCAAACGACAGTCGGTACTGGTGGTGTTTCTTCAGCAAGTAGCCGGATATTTCGTTACGAAGTCGTAGGCTTGCGGCAAAACGAAGAAAATGACAAAAATAACTACGAGATCCGTAACAGTGGTAGCGTGTATGTGACCGTGCCATATAGCCGGATGAATGAAGAAATGCAGCGAATTACCCGTATGGGCGGTACAATCGTCAAGATTGAGGCATTAAGCGCGGAATCGGGACAATAACGAGCCAAATGAGAGAACCCAGCGCCGAAGAAGATTCTCTTGAAAATGCGCCGTCACTCACGCCGGATCAGGCCATTGCCAACCTGCGATCGCCAGATCTCGGTCTTCGCTATTATGCAGCTTGGTGGTTGGGGAAGTTCCGCGTTCAGCTCCCAGATGCTGTAGAAGCCTTGATCGCAGCATTAGAGGATGAAGCCGACAAAACGGAACTGGGAGGTTATCCTCTCCGACGCAATGCCGCAAGAGCGCTGGGGAAATTGGGCAATATGAAAGCTGTACCGGGCTTAATTCAGTGCTTGGAATGCTCTGACTTTTACGTGCGAGAAGCAGCCGCTCAGTCTTTGGAGATGCTTCAAGCGAGAAGCGCAAAGCCAGCATTGATGCAATTGCTAGATGGAGGTGTAGCAGCTGGAGTACAAGTACCGGGAAGACCCCACTTAACCCAGCCTTATGAAGCGGTGATAGAAGCTTTGGGAGCCATTGGTGCAACTGAGGCTATTCCCCACATCCAACCTTTCTTAGAGCATCCAGTCCCACGAGTCCAGTTTGCTACAGCCAGAGCAATGTACCAACTGACACACAACCCAGTCTATGGGGAGTATCTGGTGAAAAAGTTGGACAGTAGCGATTTAAAATTGCGCCGCGTTGTCTTGAGTGATCTGGGTGCCATAGGGTATTTAGCAGCAGCCAAAGCGATCGCACGAGCGGCGGTAGAAAATAGCTTCAAACTTATTGCCCTGAAAGGCTTGCTAGAAAATCAACTCTCTATGGAGTTAGATGAATCCCTTTCTGATGATGCCATCAAGGTGATAAACCTGATGGATTCGCTGTTGTAATCACACTACAGTTCGTCTTGCAGGTAGTTAGTAGGAACGTGGTTAGTCGTTAAAACTATGAGCATTCAACCATCAACTAACGACTGTACGGGCGGGTTTGAAAAGATTTTTCGTTTCCAGGCGAGGAGTTAGACAATTAAACCTGCCCCTACTACTAACCATTAACGACTGTACGGGCGGGTTTGAAAAGATTTTTCGTTTCCAGGCGAGGAGTTAGACAATTAAACCTGCCCCTACTACTAACCATTAACGACTGTACGGGCGGGTTTGAAAA
>JAQYWN010000093.1:0-6422 GCA_029379265.1 Rhizonema sp. NSF051 | reverse complement strand
GCCCCTACTACTAACCATTAACGACTGTACGGGCGGGTTTGAAAAAGATTTTTCGTTTCCAGACGAGGAGTTAGACAATTAAACCCGCCCCTACTACTAACTTTTGACTGATGACTGATACCCAACAATTAATTGATGCTGTTACTAAGGCTGACTCACCAGCTTCAATGGTAACGGCAGTGCAAAAATTGGCGGCAGCAAAAGATACAGCAGCAATTCTCACCTTGATAGCCGTGTTTGGTTATAACAACCCAACCGCAGCAGTGGTGGCCGTTGCTGGATTGATAGAGTTGGGAGAAGTGGCAGTGCCACATTTGCTCGCTCAAATTGATGATTACAATTATGGGGCACGGGCTTACTCGGTTCGTACATTAGCCGCGATCGCTGATCCTCTCGCCCTCGATTTGTTACTAACAGCCGCCGCCATAGACTTTGCCCCAAGCGTCCGTCGAGCTGCTGCCAAAGGACTGGGTTTTCTGCACTGGCACAAGCTTGATGTTTCAGAACGCCTAGAAGCACAAAAAAAAGCAATAGAAACCTTGCTTTCCATTTCCCAAGACTCAGACTGGTCAATTCGTTATGCTGCGACAGTTGGTTTGCAAGAGTTAGCGAAAATACCTGATCTGCAAGGTCCAATTCAGGCTAGATTTAAGGAAATGCTGGCAAATGATGCCGATAAGGCAGTTGCTGCCCGTGTGCAATTAGCACAAATAGATGGTTGTTGGTGAGGGCGGGTTTAATTTGTATAACTCGTTGTGTGGAAACGAAAAATATTGTGAACCCCGTAGGGGCGGGTTTAATTGTATAACTCGTTGTGTGGAAACGAAAAATATCGTGAACCCCGTAGGGGCGGGTTTAATTGTATAACTCGTCGTCTGGAAACGAAAAATATTGTGAAACCCGCCCGTACAGTTGTTTTCATAACCACTAACCACTGACCACTAACCTCTAACTACTCACATTGCTACCATAAAAAACAGTAAAAGTAAAGATGTCCATACCACTGCTTCATTCTATACCAAGCTCGCAAAATCAGCGTGTTGAAGGCTACGAAGTGCCCGGTGAAGACACACCGATAATGTATCGATTAACAGATACTACCTCAGTTGCAGATATTGATGCCATAATCTGGGCAGGGTATCGGCAAATTTTCAGCGAACACTTAATTTTAGATAAGCATCGCCTACTTTTCTTAGAATCTCAACTAAGAAATCGGGCAATTACTGTCAGAGATTTTATCCGAGGACTAGGCAAGTCTGAAGTTTACTGGGAACTGGTAGGAGAAACCAACGATAACTATCGTTTAGTTGATATCAGCTTCAAACGGTTTTTAGGACGCGCTAGCTACGGCAAAGATGAGCGAATTTCCCAGTCAATTGTCATTGCGACAAAAGGTTTGCATGGATTTATCGATGCCTTAGTAGATAGTGAAGAGTACCGCCAGAACTTTGGCGATAACATTGTTCCTTTCCAACGCCGTCGCTTCAAAGATCGACCCTTTAACTTGGTGAATCCCCGCTATACAGACTACTGGCGCAATCGCCAACTGGGACAGTATTTAGCAGGGCAAAGCTTCTACAAAGCTGTCCGTAGTGGGGAATCGGTAGAACGTGGAGTACGGCAAGCCATTCCCAGCAACTTTCTGTCAATGGCTGCGAGTATTGCACCGGGTGGACTAAACTACCAACGGACAAGCGATCAGGCAAGAAATTATGCCGCGAGTGTACAAATTCCTGATATGTCCCGCGAAGGAACTCCCCCACCAACTGTAAAACCTGTAGAAACAGCTTTGCCTTATCGTTACATTCCCGGTAACAAAACCACTTAAATGTTAGTGGTTAGTGGTTAGTAGTTAGTAGGAACGTGGTTAGTGGTTATGAAAATAACTGTAGGGGCGGGTTTTACAAGATTTTTCGTTTCCAGAAGGCGAGTTAGACAATTAAACCCGCCCCTACAGGTTTTACAAGATTTTTCGTTTCCAGAAGGCGAGTTAGACAATTAAACCCGCCCCTACAGGTTTCGCAAGATTTTTCGTTTCCAGAAGGCGAGTTAGACAATTAAACCCGCCCCTACAGGTTTCGCAAGATTTTTCGTTTCCAGACGGTGAGTTAGACGATTAAACCCGCCCCAACCAACAACTAATAACTAACAACCAATAACCAACCACCAACAACTAATAACTAACAATCATGTCAATACCTCTACTTCAATACAAACCTAGTTCTCAAAATCAGCGTGTTGCTGGTTACGAAGTGCCGAGTGAAGATAGTCCTAGATCGTACCGTCTGGAAGACTCTCCGACAACGAGCGAAATCCAAGAATTAATTTGGGCAGTTTATCGGCAAGTTTTCAGCGAACACGAAATCTTGAAGTTCTACCGTCAGCCCAATTTAGAATCTCAGTTGAAGAATCGAGCAATTACCGTGCGCGACTTCATTCGGGGTTTGGCAAAGTCTGAAAGCTATCGGCGTTTGGTAGTGGAAACAAACTCTAACTACCGCGTTGTGGAACTCACTCTCAAACGGCTTCTAGGTCGTGCGCCCTACAATAAAGAAGAAGAAATTGCTTGGTCGATTAAAATTGCGACCTTAGGCTTTAGTGGCTTTGTTGATACTTTGGTAGATAGTGAAGAATATCAAACCAATTTTGGCGAGAATACAGTTCCCTACCAACGCCGTCGTTTTAAAGATCGGCCCTTCAATTTGGTGACGCCTCGCTACGCCAATTACTGGCGGGATAAGCAAGAAGGCGATCGCTATAAGTGGGGCGACATCAATAACTTCTTGGATATGGCTAGTTCCATCCAAATCAAGACAGTGAACCCCAAACCAGTTAGTACTGCTAACATCCAAATTCCAGATAGCTCACGAGATACGACAGCACAAGGTGTTCCTGTTTCCATCAGTCCTAGTGCCAGTTTCCCGTCGTTGCGGTAAACCGATTGAGCGATTGAGCGATTATTGTTGACTCTGATTAGTACTTTAGATAATCGGACTTGAATAATAACTGATTAATCCAAAATCCAAAATCCCCAATCCAAAATAAAATGAGGATATTGAGCAATCAACCCTCTTTCTGTTTTCCTAGCTAAGCTGTTATGTAAATAGACTTGTCTATTTACTTGTTTAGAACATCTTTTGTCAATAGTTATTAATCATTTGTAACAAACGACAAAGGACAAAGAACAAGAGCTTAGTTATTTGTTTAAATTTTTGATAAATTACGAGGAAAAATCGAGTATGGCATTGCCACTACTTCAATACAAACCCAGCAGTCAAAATCAACGGGTTAAGAGCTTTGGTAAAGCAGACCTGAATGAAGATACTCCGTATATCTACCGAACTGAAGATGTCAGTAGTTATACTGATATAGAGAACATTATTTGGGCTGGATATCGTCAAGTTTTTAGCGAACATGAGATCCTCCGATTCAACCGCCAGAAGAATTTGGAATCCCAGGTAAAAAACGGCTCGATTTCAGTACGCGACTTCATTCGTGGTTTAGCCAGATCCGAAGCTTTCTACCGTTTGGTTGTCTCGGTAAACAATAACTACCGTTTGGTAGACATTATACTCAAGCGCTTGTTAGGTCGAGCACCTTACAACAAACAAGAAGAAATTGCTTGGTCAATCGTGATCGGAACCAAGGGCTTTGATGGTTTTGTGAATGCCATCATCGATAGTCAAGAGTATAACGACAACTTTGGCGAAAACACCGTGCCTTACCAACGCAAGCGCATGGAAGCACGTCCCTTTAACTTGGACACTCCTCGCTACGGCGAAGACTTCCAAGAAAAAGCTGGCACCGTTGCTACCGACTGGCGTTTCACTTTGGACAAATTCTACAGCCGCAAATCCCAAGAACGGCGACTGCCAGAAGGCGATCCACGCAAGTACGCCGACATGGCAGCATCTGTCAATCCCCAAGGTAACTACGCTCAACGAGTCTCAGCTCATGACCTCGATTATTTGAACCTAGTACCTCAGCGTGGCAGACGCTAAGTTCTAAACTCTAATTTCGGAAAAGTTTATACTGGGTCTAGTTTCCTCGTTGAGACGACAACAAGCAGTTTGTTGGGTGTCATTTCAAGTGGAAACTAGACCCAGTCATTTTAAGAGCCAGTAACTTTATAAGTGAGGGGCATATTATGTTAAGTCTATCAGATTTCGTAAATATTGACACTAAGCATATTTGGTTACAGATAGAGACAGCCGAACAAGAAAAAGCATGGCAGCTTTCCCGACATCACTCAAGTAAGATCGCAATTTACAATGCTTATCTCAATCGCGTCTGCCTAAGTCCCTTACTCACTTGGTTTGCTGAGTCTCTGCAAGAATCCACTTTCTTTGCAGAAGTATTTCCTAATGAAGAAAATTTACCTAGTATATTGGAGATAGTAAATGGCACAGCAATTAAGGTGGGTGCAACCAAGATAGTGTTAATCCCGACGGAAACAATAGATATAGAAGAATTGTGCGTACCGCGAGAATGGGTAGATATTAACACTTGGGCGGCTGACTACTATATATCAGTGCAGGTAAATTTGGATGATGATGATACTTGGATACGAGTATGCGGGTTTGCTACCCATCGTCAACTGAAGAACATCGGCAAATATAACGAGAGCGATCGCACTTATTCTTTACCCATCGAACAGTTAACTGAAAACTTCACCTTACTTTTTGCGACACTGGGACTAAGTTGGCAAGCTGAAGTTCCACCTGAACTCACTTTATCAGCAGCAGAAGCTCAAAATTTATTGCAGATATTGAGTGATGCTTCTGTTTATTTTCCTCGGTTGCATTCGGATGTATCATTTGCTCAGTGGGCAGGATTAATTTCCAACGAACAGTGGCGAAAACAACTGTATAATCAACGTTTGGGTGAAGAAAAAAATACCGTATTTACTGCACCAGAATACTCGCCATCAAGTATAGAAGCAATAAATAACGTTTCTGTAAACTCCCCACTTATCCAGGTGAACCTCAGTCAATGGTTTCAGAGTCTTTTTGCAGCAGGTTGGCAACCTATTGACGAAGTTTTAAATTTACAGTTAGGAGGTTTAGCATTTGAGTTCAGAAGTTCTTTTCCAAATAGGAGAACAAGTGTAAATGGAGTCAAGTTAATTGACTTGGGGATACAATTAGGAGGACAATCTTTAGCACTGATGCTTGCTGTCTCCCAGGAAAAAGATGAAAAAATTGCTATTATCGTACAAGTTCATCCCACTGGTAATGAGAAATATTTGCCACAAAATCTCAAACTTATGCTTTTAGAATCAGGGGAAGTTCTACAACAAATTCAATCGAGAAGTCGAGACTGCTACATTCAACTTAACCGTTTTACAGGCTTGACCGGAACTTGCTTTTCTCTCCAACTAACTCTTGATAATTTTAGTATCACAGAAGATTTTTCAATTTGAAAGCTAACTGTTAAGTCGGCTTTCAACCTACTTATACATTAACATATACATTCTGTCCTGTGCGTAGCTGCCTTATAATTAACGATGAGTAAGTTAGTTGTTATCAACTTAGAAAAAGGTAACTTAAAAGATGGCTTTTCCCCGGTGAATGCACAATTGTGGGATAATAACTCTCGTCCAATAAAATTTGTAGGTAGTTTACCTCCAGCACCAGAAATTGCTGAACTCTATAAACGTTTTCAATTAATATATCAAGCACTTTATCAAAGATTGGTGAGTCCTTTGAGAATCCAAGTAGATTCGACAGGTTTAACTAACATTAGTGAAGTAGATTTTAGCGAAGTTCAAGAACAGTTATACCTCGCAATCAATTCCTGGCTCTCCTCTGATTCATTTCGCCCAATCGACGAAAAGTTACGCGAAAAATTGGCTTTAGATGAAGAATTTCAGGTAATTATTGAAGCCAGCGATCCCCTTCTGCATCGGCTACCTTGGCATTTGTGGAATTTTGTTGAGCATTACCAGTTATGCGAAGTAGCTGTAAGTACCCCAAAATATGAGCGAGTCACATTATTACCCAAACAGAAAACCAATAAAGTTAGAATATTGGCAATATTGGGTAATAATGAAGGAATTGATATTCAGCAAGATAGAAGTATTCTAGAACAATTACCCCACGCATCAACAGTATTTTTAGTAGAGCCTACACGTCAGGAGTTAGATGAGTGCCTTTGGTCCGAACAAGGCTGGGATATTCTGTTTTTTGCCGGACATAGTTACAGCC
This sequence comes from Rhizonema sp. NSF051, assembly GCA_029379265.1. Taxonomy (GTDB): domain Bacteria; phylum Cyanobacteriota; class Cyanobacteriia; order Cyanobacteriales; family Nostocaceae; genus Rhizonema. Next base: position 216 of record JAQYWN010000093.1, on the reverse strand, counting down.
ATGACGAGCAGGGTTATATCCAGATAAATAAAACCAGTAGTTTGACAATAACCGAGTTAAAAAATGCGCTAAATTATGCAATTTCACGTCGATTAAAAATAGCAATTTTCAATTCGTGTGATGGATTGGGATTAGCACGACAGTTAAGTGATTTGCAAATTAACCAAGTTATTGTCATGCGGGAAAGAATCCCGGATTTTGTAGCACAAGAGTTTG
>JAQYWN010000904.1 GCA_029379265.1 Rhizonema sp. NSF051 | reverse complement strand
TCTCTATCATTTGATATAAATTTTTACGTAATTCAATACTGGAGAACCGATAAGAGCAAAAGTAAGATTTTTGTTAAAGAGTACTGGATATAAGATGTCATCAGATTTCTTTAACAAACTGCCCAAACTTATTATCGGAGAGCCTGTAATAATTTGTGAATCTCCCGTACAAGAGAGGGGGAGGTTTCTACGACACATTTCCCTATGCTGTACCGAGTTAAAAACTGAATGTTTACTTTGGAATTTGGGACAGTCAACCATTAAAAAAGTTGAGTATATTGATGGTAAGCAGAATTTTAGAGACTTGTCGGAATACAAGCCAATACCAATACAGGAGTGCGAAGTCTTGGGGGCGGAATCTTCCGTCCCCAGAGCTTCGCCAAAAGACTATTTCCAAGTATTGAAGTTTTGGGAAAATTACAGCAGTGGGGTGTTAATTGTAGAAAACTTGTTTCCTTGGATTGCATCAACTGTACCCCAAGAAACCCAGTTTTTTTTACTGTCTGAGTGGGTAAAATCCAGCTTGCTCAATCTCTCCCTTACTAAATACAATGACAGTAAAATCAAGTGCGTTATTTTATTGGGACCACAGGCTGACATACACCCAGAAATGCGCTGTCAAATTCCTCTGTTAACTCAAGAACTCCCCAAAACTTCAGAAATTCTCACAGCTTTAGATGACGAAGCAGGGGGACTTTTACCACCAATATTTAGTGAGATGGACAAACTAGGTATCGCCCGTAGTGGAGTTGGGCTGTATATTTCAGACTTTATCAAAGGGTTGTTAATCAATAACGATGACACTCCTGAAAACATAGCCAAAAGTTTACTGCAATACAAAATTGAGCAGCTCAACCAATTATACGAAATTGAGTTTATTCCACCCCCATCAGTTCCATTAGGAGGATTGGAATTGATGCAAGTTGCTTTTAGGAAATTCAAAAGGCTTTTCAGTCCCCTTGCCAAAGCCTACAATCTCAGAGTTCCCAAAGGCATAATGTTGGTAGGTCCCCCAGGCACAGGGAAGTCTCATTCTGCTAAAGTTTGCTCTCAAATTTTAGGCATTCCCCTAATCATGGTCGATTGGGGTAACTTTAGAAGCTATGGTAACCAAGCTGAAAAAAGACTGAAGAAGCTATTGAAATTAGCAGATCGTCTTAATGAAGTTGTCCTTTATTTTGATGACTTTGATAAAGGATTTGCTCTTGATGATGATGTCGCAAGAAGGCTTTCCGGGCAATTACTAACCTGGATGCAAGAGCGCACCAGTGACGTAATCGTGATTGCTTCGGTTAATCGTATGGAGTGGTTGCCCCCAGAGTTAACTCGGGCAGGAAGATTTGATTACATCTATAAAGTAGACCTCCCCAATTATGGAGAGAGACATGCCATTTTCAAACTGCACGGTGGCAGATTTGATGAAAGGTTTCTTGGTGGAGATCCATACACAACAGAAGAGTGGCGGCGACTCCTCAAAGAAACCAATCGCTGTGTAGGGGCGGAGATACAGACCATTATGGAGAGAGCTGCAGCAACCACCTTCTGTCAGATGTTTCCAGAAGACATAGCTGTACCAACAGAACTACCTCCACTACAGGTGTCTGTTACCACTCTTTTGGAAGAACGCCGCCAAATTAATCCACTGGCGATTAGGGAAGCAGACAGGGTAGAAAGTATGCGAAATAAAGCTGACTTACAGGGCTTACCTTCATCCCCCATAGATCTCTCTCAATACGCTGTTGGCAACGTCGATATATTTGGAGATTAAAATAATGAGCAATACACCCCAATCAACAATTCTGCCATCAGGGAAAAATTCCCCCGACTTTTACCAAGTCCTACTAAAATACATAAACATAGCTGGTCCAATAGCAGGCTTCAGTTTGGCAATAGGCTCAATCATTATAACCATATTGGCTGTATCAGCACGCTCCCCTCAAAAACTACCTGTGAGTGCGATCGCATCCTTTGGAAACAAGAAAATTGAACTGGAAGTAGCCTCGACTCCACAAGAGTTGGCATACGGACTCAAATTCCGTCCATCCTTACCACAGAACAGGGGGATGCTGTTTGAGATTGGGAAGCCCCAAAAGGTTCGGTTTTGGATGAAGGATGTGGCAATGCCCCTGGATATTATTTTTATCCAGCCAGACGGTTCAGTTAACTTTGTTGCTGCTAATGCTCCCCCTTGCCATAAAGAATCTTGCCCTCTCTATTACTCCACAAACGCAGTTAACCGCGTGTTGGAGCTTAAAAGTGGTAAGGCGAAAGAATTAGGGATTAAAGCGGGTAGCGCTATCAAGATTAACTGACATCTTGCACCTTCTCAACAAGAGGTAAATGGACAGTGTCCAACCAACGAAAGCATGAGCTTTTTGAGCTTTTATTTTCGCGGCGAAGACGTTGGTGCAAGATCTGAGCCTCTCACTAGCGACGATCGCTAGCAACAAATGAAAGATGCACATTTTTCCTCACTTTCTGAAAGCCTTGCTATATAGGGGTTACAGAATGTGCATCTTAGGAGTTAAAAAGACTACTTGAACTGCTAGAGGAGGCTGTCATCTGCAATCAAGCATGAACCAGGTACTTGTACAAGTGCTTGGTTTTTTCACTTCCACAACAGCAAGTGTAATATCGAAGAAACACTCAAGATTCCTGTGGTAGATGGAAGCCAAAACGGTTCATGTCAAAGCCCATGTCAGACTCATTAGACAAGTGAGGTATCTCTTTATATGCAAGGGGTGCAAGCAGCCTGCTGAACGAATTTGCTATCCAAGCCTTCCTTTGTACTGTGAACGATGCCGTCCTCCGAGATCTTCAACAACAAAACAAGCGAATACCGTTGCTCAAAAAAAGAAAAAGCGCAGAGGGATTGTGCCCAATGTTACTCATTCAGACATATGAGCATCAAAACCGTCAGGCTCGCTATCAGTATCCCCTGAATCTCGCCAATAACCCATATCTGAAAATTGATCAAAGATATCCACGGCAGTCTGCCTGAGAGAATCTTCAAAATCATCACTAATAAAACCAATCGCGCTGTGGTAGAGTCGATGTCCGGTATTACCCGGAGCATCTCTCTGTTAGAACTGGGCGTGCGTGTTACCACGCACCCAGCTCCCGATGTTCTAAGCTTTCGCTTTGCTTCATGTGAATGTAATCGTGGCAGCTTTCATGTACGGCTACGAGGTTATATCAAATCCGGTTAAATGCACACAGTTAAATTGTTGCTTGTTTCTGGCCACCA
>JAQYWN010000903.1 GCA_029379265.1 Rhizonema sp. NSF051 | reverse complement strand
GCAATGAATATCACTAATGACAAATAACTAATGATTAACAAAAAAGCGTTTACTCAACCAATAGATCGTGTGGCGATCGCATTAATACTCCTGCTGAGTTTATTAATTGGGCTTTTAATATTACTTGGTGATGGAGTTAAACCGAGTGTTCGGAATTTTAGCTGGCAGAATCTACAAATTGGCGCAGACGATACATCTTTTACCCTCACTTTTAGTCGTCCAATGGACACAAAAAGTGTGGAAGACCATATCACAATCGAGCCACCCCTAGCGGGTAAAATCAGTTGGGCAGCACGGCGGATGGCTTATACGCTTTTGACTCCAGCACCTTATGGAACAACTTATAAAGTGCATTTGCAAGATGCTCGAGATAAATTTTCAGAAAAAGAAGCAAAACCCAGGACGATCCAGCCTTTTACAGGCAGCTTTCACTCGCGCGATCGCGTCTTCCTTTACATAGGTGCCGACAATGAAGATAAGGGAAAGTTAGTTCTTTACAACTTGACGCAAGAGCAGAAAAGAGTACTTACTCCGAAAGACTCAGTTGTAACAGACTTTAAACCATTTCCAAATGGGGAGAAAATTTTATTTTCTGCTCATCCCGCAAATACCCAAGATACTCTTTCAGTTCAGCTTTTTACAGTGACAACAGGTCTTACCTCACAATTTGGTCACGATGCAGAACCACCTGGTAAAATTGACTTAGTTTTAGATAATAAAGACTATCAAAACTTAAAATTTGACTTATCATCGGACGGGCAGACGATTGTTGTTCAGCGCGGTAAAAAAGATAATCCAGGTGACTTTGGGTTGTGGTTTATGTCAGCAATAAGTAACAATTCTGAGGAAAAACCAGTTCCCAAGCGCCTGCAAAGCCAACCTGGGGGAGACTTTACGATTACACCTGACAGTAAAGCCGTAGCAGTTGCCCAAGGACAGGGAGAAGCAATTTTACCTCTACAGACAGATGCGAACAAACCATTAGATTTTCTACCACAGTTTGGCTTGCTACAGGCCTTCTCCAAGGATGGTACGCAAGCGGCAATGGTCAAATTTAACACAGATTATACCCGTGATTTATTTTTAGTCACGAACCAAGGCACGCAGAAACAATTGGTACGTACTAAAGGCTCAATTCTCAGTTGTCAGTTTGATAGTGCTTCACCTACGCTTTACTGTTTGCTGACACAGGTTTTACCTGGAGAATCATATCTTGAACAGCCATATTTAGTTGCGTTCGATCTCAAAACCTGGCAACAGAAACCACTCTTAGTGCTACCCGCAGCTCAGCGGAACGTGCAAATGAGCTTAGCACCAGATGGCTTGGGTTTGTTGTTTGACCAAGTGGTACCACTAACAAATACCACGACATCATCGGCAAATATTTTGACAACTGATGATGGTCAGGAAATTGCTACTAGTAGCTTATGGTTAATGCCTCTGCTACCTGTCTCTGATCCTACAGCAGCAGCTGAGCTTAAACCAGAAAAACTTCCCTTGGCTGGATTGCATCCCCGATGGCTTCCTTGACACTCTCTTATCTAGAAGATAAATGCTTGGGTGGAGCGATGTAAAAGTTTAGTCAAAAATTTTGACCCCTCACTCGCTCGTGCTAATGCCAAGCTCAAGCTTTGTTTTACCAGATTGATGCTCAAAAAATTAGCTGTCAACTAAAAAGTGAACTGTATTGTGCTTTAACCGGAGTGAGGGTCAAAAAAAAGCTCCTGCTTTTACACAGGAGCATCTGATTAATAATCAGTAATCAAAGAAATCTAGAAACCTAGTCGAGTTCCTTCATGGACATGACTGGCTCGTTTTCACGGTTAATTCCTCTCTCAAAACCACCAGCAGCTGCACGGGCGCGACCGGCGTGCCACAGGTGACCAATAAGGAAGAAGAAACCTAACACGAAGTGAGAAGTCGCCAACCACGCTCTTGGAGATACGTAGTTGAAGGAGTTAATTTCGGTTACCACACCACCTACAGAGTTAAGAGAACCCAAAGGAGCGTGAGTCATATATTCAGCGGCGCGACGAGCTTGCCAAGGCTGAATATCATACTTGATTTTGTCTAAGTCAAGCCCGTTAGGACCGCGTAGAGGCTCCAGCCAGGGACCACGGAAATCCCAGAAGCGCATGGTTTCACCACCGAAGATGATTTCACCAGAAGGAGAACGCATCAGGTATTTACCTAGACCTGTAGGACCTTGAGCAGAACCGACGTTGGCACCCAAGCGTTGGTCACGGATCAAGAAGGTCAAAGCTTGAGCTTGTGATGCTTCTGGACCAGTAGGACCGTAGAATTCGCTAGGGTAAACGGTGTTGTTGTACCAAACAAACAGACACGCAATAAAAGCCATCAGGGAGACAGCGCCTATGCTGTAGGAGAGGTAAGCTTCGCCAGACCAGATGAAGGCGCGACGTGCCCAGCCAAAGGGCTTAGTGAGAATGTGGAAAATACCACCAGCAATGCAAATCAAGCCGACCCAAATATGACCGCCGACAACATCTTCTAAGTTATCAACACTGACAATCCAACCTTCGCCACCGAAGGGAGATTTCGCTAAGTAACCAAAGATGACTGCTGGGTTCAATGTGGGGTTAGTAATGACACGAACATCTCCACCACCTGGTGCCCAAGTATCGTAGAGACCGCCGAAGAACATTGCCTTCAGTACTAACAGCAGGGCACCGCATCCTAAGATGATCAGGTGGAACCCAATGATAGTTGTCATTTTGTTCTTGTCTTTCCAGTCATAACCAAAGAAGGAGGAATACTCTTCTAAGGTTTCCGGACCGCGAACGGCATGATAGATACCGCCAAAACCTAGAACTGCTGAGGAAATAAGGTGCAGTACACCGACAACAAAGTAGGGGAATGTATCAATGACTTCACCACCTGCACCAACACCCCATCCTTGACTAGCTAGGTGAGGTAGCAGGATCAAGCCCTGCTCGTACATGGGCTTTTCGGGAATGAAGTGAGCGACTTCAAACAAAGTCATCGCTCCTGCCCAAAAGACAATTAAACCTGCATGGGCAACGTGAGCGCCCAGTAATTTACCTGACAGGTTGATCAAACGGGCGTTGCCAGACCACCAGGCAAAGCCAGTGGATTGCTGGTCGCGACCACCAATAACTACGGATCTATTAGAGAGCGTTACCACGCGGTAGTACCTCTTCGGGGAATATAAATTGTTCGTGAGGCTGATCTTGAGGTGCCATCCAAGCGCGGATACCTTCGTTCAGCA
>JAQYWN010000902.1 GCA_029379265.1 Rhizonema sp. NSF051 | reverse complement strand
CCTAGCACTTAGTCAAGGAATTAACATTGAAGTTTCCAGGTGCAAGATCTGAGTTGGGGTGGGTTAAAACTGACACCAAAATCCAGTCGTTTATGAATATTATATAAAGGCTCGTAGTTGCGCTTCAGCGCTGATATTTGTGGCGCTAAAGCGCAACTACAAACATAAATTTATTTGTGCCAACCTACTTATCAGAAGGCACTAGGGATGGTAAATCTCACCAATAACCTGACAACCTCTGTTGACGACGTTCGTCAATTTTTTATCGGTTCTAGGTTAGTTTGAGTTTCTCCAAGGTTGGTTTGGAGTTGTACCGGATAATATGTAAAGAGATTAATTTGCTGTTTCTCCAGTTGGTTCAGGATCGCTAGGTTGAGTTTTTCAATGGTATCAAAGTATAATTGAGAATTACCATTAGTATTAGCATAAACCCGAATCTTAATGATCCGAGAATTTTGATTAATTTCGCTAAAGTAAACAAAAAACTTTTCTGTTAAGATATCAATTGATTTCGGAATTTCCCGAAGAGCAACACAAATTTTTTCTGTTTGTTCTGCCGAAATTCCATCAATTTTTAGGGTTAAGTTTATCCCTATTGAATTATCATTTCCTACCGCTTGGAACCAATTTTCAACGACGCCATTAATCATTTTAGAATTGGGCAATTTTTGGATAGTGTTTCTGGTCAATATACGAAGCGTTGTACTTCTCAGTCCAATATTTTCCACCTTAATTAAACCTTCTACTCCAGGCATCGTCACTTGGTCCCCGGGTCGAAACAGGTTATCTACGTAGATAATGACGGTACAAAACAAGTCATAGATTAAGTCTTTTAATAACAAACCTAAGGCAACACCCGCTCCACCAAGTAAACCGATGAGTGCAGAGGCGGATGCACCCAAAAATAACTCACTTCCTTTAAGTAAGATAATAGCGATCGCGAGTACCTGAAATAACTTCGGCAGATAGGGCACGAGCAAATCGTCAAGCTCGGTTTCACTTTTAAGCGTCCATTGTTTCAGCAACTCTCCCAACACAGGAGCGGCACGGTAAACAACAAAGGCGAAGGTTGCGAGCGCAGCAAACTTGATAATTCCTTCTACTTTTTCGTTCAATTCTGGGCTGAAATTTTCTGCCAGAATGAGCTGCACTATCCAAAGTCCACCGATTACAATCAGCCAGTTTAAAGGCTGCTTGATTATCTTCACCAAGTCATCATCAAAGCTCGTCTGTGTTCCACTAGCCATCCGCTCGATTCTACGAATGATAATTTCGGAGAAAACTTGTTTTAACGCCAGACTAAATGTGAGGATAATGATGCTCAGAACGATTTTGAATAACGGGATCGGTATATTGCCGATAGAGACATCTGCACTAAAAATTAGTTTCCAAACATCAGAACCAGTAAGAGATTCTTTAAGTGATATTCCAAAAGTTATCATCGTTTTCTAATTTCATAATTACACAGCGTTGCAGTACATTTTATTTCAACTACCCCGATTTGCTTGTTAAAAATCAAGGATTGTTGCTAGGGATTTCAACTCGAACGCAGCACAAAGCGATTGTTAAGCGGTTGTAAAGGTCTAGCATCGATGGATATTAAATCGGCAAATCGCTGGATCTGGTCTTGTGAGAGTTCAATTGGCTGCTGCATCACAATCCAGTTCACTCCTTGGGAGCAGGGTGGTGTTGTCAGAGAGCCAAAGTAGCGGTAAACCTTTCGCTCGAGTGGTAAAAGTTGCTCTGCATTTACCTTCACTGTCTTCACGACTTGTTCCGGTTCGTTACGAGTTGGGAATGCGTCCCAGATCGGTTGCAGAGCAGCATTGTGTTGTCCCTGCTTCAATAACACTCCAATTACCGCTAATGCACCTGCCTCGTTGCGATGCACCAGATGCAGTTCCATGTCAAAAGGTTTTTGCTCAATGGTGTGTTCACTGGGATCGTGGAAGTGAAATTGCACCAGGTTAAACGTTTGACCATCCAGCTTAATTGAGCTTCCCTTGGCATAGTTCACTTGGATGGTATGACCGTTATTGACGATGCGTAGAGGACTCTCCTTATAATCAATTTCAATCGGTGACAGATCCGATGTGATTGCTCCGTGCAAATTAATTGGCGATTGCTGGATACCCGTTTTACACAGTTGAAATTCCTGTGACAGGTTCCCCCAATTATCCGAGCCGCTTTCTCCAATATAGCCCCAGTGAACGTCTTGTCCAGTTGCAGCAGAAACCAGCGATGGGAAACTGACAGCAAACGTTGTTTCCAGCGCCCCAAATCCAATGAGTTTTAGTAAGGTTCGTCTATCCATTATTGTTAAAAATTTCTTGTTCTAAACAGCATTTTTTGGCTAATAAGGGTGGATGAGTGCAACACAACCTTTTCTACTACTGGTCAATAAAGTCTACTCAACCCTAACGTTATAACCGAATTTTCACCTAAGTTAAAGTAACACCCTCAAAATACCCAAGTCAACAAGAAAAAAGTAGGAAAAGTAGGAAAAGTAATAACTTTTATTGAGAAGTTGACTTTTTGTAAACTTCTGCAAAATTAATTAATACCAAATTCAAAAATGTTTGCAACACATAAACTCATCATAGTGGCGAACAGCCGGAGGTGCCTACATGATTATTTATCGCATTCTTTTTTCAAACTGGTATTAGCATCACGTAAAATTTCCAAAAAGCTATGCGATCACTGAGTCTTGATCAAAGATACTTCTGTTGTCAAGAGGAAACTAACAAAATTGGCAGCCGTACCAGAAAGTACACTCAGAATCACCGTCGTACTTATTGGCGTTCTGGTGATTGCCACATTCACAGATCCCATCATACAAACCGTTCTCCAAGTCAACTTTTTCATCCGCATCGAAAGATACTTGCTATTTTTTGACAAATTACTTAATAAAAGTATTGTATAATTCAATACTGCAATCAATGTGACTTCATTTGATGGAAGCTCGTGATTCTCAATTCGGTGGCAACAGACAGCAACAACTCGCTCGTCCTTTTTGGTGCAGAGTACGGATTTTCTGTAGGCGATCGCTAGCTATAAGGCTGGTTCAACTTTTAGTCATTGGCGACAAGTGCGAGCACACACCAAAAATTATTGACACGGGTGTTTTTTCACGAGCACCCCCCTGAACGGATACAAATTTTTCAAGTAGGAAAAGTAGGAAAAGTAGGAAACTTTCTACTGTAATATAAAAGCACTAATATTAATTTTGATTATTTAGCATTCATAAATAATTTATGAT
>JAQYWN010000901.1 GCA_029379265.1 Rhizonema sp. NSF051 | reverse complement strand
AATTTATATAATGTGCTAAATAAGCAAAAAAAAGAAATGTATCATTCATATTGAAGTAGAGGAAATCTAAAACCTATGACAGAAAGAAGAAATAGATTCGTTGAGCAACCCGAAGATATAGATACCATGATTACTATCTTGCCTGAAAAGAAAAAGGCAACAGAAAAGCCCAAAGATTTAACCGAAAAACCTAACACTGTTGATACTCAAAGTTTAGACTCTAAAAAGCCAATCTCGTAGTCAGCTTTTGCAAATATTGGACGTGTTTGCTGCCCAACCTTGTGTGGGGCATTTTTTGTTCAGCAGCATCTCGTGAAAAACCAAGTTTTAATATTGGACTGGTTGCAGGGACTTGTTTTTGATGTTGTGAAAAGTGAAATGGCGATCGCTGCAACGCTTCCAACAAAAAAGCCGCCGAGAAAAACAACCGGCGGCTTTTTTGTTGACTGATGGGTTAATCATTTCTATATTTCAAAACTATTTTCTTTCTTTTTAGTTTCAACCCATTTTTTCAGTGCTTCATTTACAGCATCTGAGAGAGAAATGCCTGTTAAAGCAGAGATAGCTCGCACTTTTGCAGCTACTTCTTTTTCAATGTCAGTAGTGATTTTGGTGTAATGGGGGTCTAACCTTTTGCTTCTCGCTTTGTCCGCCACAGTATTTAGATGACTAATTGCCAGCATAATTTTAACTCTTATTTGCCGTCATGCCACTAATATAGTAGTTTTAGCCATTATGCCGGCAAGCCATTATGCCAGTTGAATTAGTGGCATAAGCCGTCATGCCAGCAAAATGTCATGCTGGTATAACTATAAATGTAAAGCAAAAAGGCAACCGCCCACCGTGGAAAGTAGCGATCGCCTTTTGTGAATCTTTTCAAATTCAACTAGGAACAAGTATATGACAATCCAAGAACTTTCGTCAATCGACTTTTTTGCCTTAACCAAAGCTGACTTAAAGCTATTCTGCAAAAAGGCTCGTGCGGTATGGGGTAAGCCCATTGATCTCAGAGACAACTGCCGCTTAAGCATGATTGAGTATCTTCAAGACTTTCTCACATGGAAGATTCAGGAAGTACAGCAAGAAATAGCAATCGAACAACATGCTAATGTCAAGTCATTCGCTTATCCTACAAAGTCGGTAGCTTTGGGAATTGTGCCCCAACCCTCAGTCAAAACTTCAGTCACAGTAGCTCCTAGTAGTCATCCTGAAGTTTCAATTGATGAATCTGAGCAAGTTGTTCGTCAAAGCTCTGTTAAAAAATCGAAGGCGATCGCTGCTGAGAAACCAAGAGATGTAGAGTCTGATTTGATGCGAATAGTTGACGAATTACGAGAAATTAGCAAACCTAAATCATTACGTCAATTTAATTGTTCATCGATAGTTCGTTCAGATATCAACGAAGCAACCAACAAGTTAGTGAAAGCAATTCTAGAAATTGGGTACGAAGTTTGCCCTGACTAGAGTTGAAAATTAAAGCCCACACTGTTCACCATGGTGTGGGCTTTATATAGGCGCAAAACATCAAAAATTAATCGTCCAACTCTTCGTCATCTACCAATTTATCAGTGGCGTTTTTCAAAATAACACCGAGTGCCAAAATCGAAGCCAGGACAACTCTTTGAGACTCAACAACCCAAGAGTAATTCTTATTCATTTCGTCATTCACCAGCCCCACTAAGACTACAACGTTTTTGATGTCTTCTTGGTACTGCTCTGCTACTAAGTCCCATCTCTCTCTACGCTTTATTCTCCGTTTCATTTTTCATTGTGCAATATAAAAACAAATCGATTATAGCATTTTTATTCTAAATTGCAATATTTATAAGGTAACCGCAGATGTATATAGTAAAAGAACTTAAAGAAAAGCACAAGAAATTTGCTGAAGCCAAGCAGCACTTTGGTGTAAAAGCTAAAGGTTGGCAGAAGCTTTGCGACAAGTTGAACGCTAGTTTTGCGAAAGATGCACAGATAGCAGAACTTCAAAGCAAGATAGCATTACTTGAGGCTCAACTCGCTGAGAATAAGCCAAAGAGCGATTTGGATTTGATTTTGACTGACCGTTTCTATAAACGTGGTGTCAAAATCAATGAGGTATTTGAATCAATAGAAGCACTCAACGGGGAGCCAGAGGGGACGGTGATTAATGCATGGGAATTCTCCGAGTCGGCATTAAAGCGTCGTTATTACAGGTTGGCAATGATTTATCACCCTGATGTTAATGGTTCTAACGAACAAATGGTAAACCTAAATCATGCATACAAGAATGCACAATCTATCGTAAAGATTAATCAGATGGTTAACGAATATACTTCAAAGAAATAAGCATTGATTTTGAGCGATAAAAAACGCGCTGGTTAGGCGCGGTGAAGGGATTAAATTTGTGATTAAAATTTTGTTTAAGCTAGCTTGCGCTCCGGTTTCATTTTTTGAATTTGATTAAATCGGTTGAAACGATTTATTGCTTGCATTGGTTCAAATCCAATATCAATTTGTTGGCAGATTGACGCTTCTGCCCATTCAATGCGCCTTAAGCATTTTGAAGAAAGATGATCGCGAGATTTATGGCGAGCGCAACCTAATGTATCTTCCATTTCGATAGCACTCATGCCGAACACCACCTCGTGCATTCCATCAGTAGCGTTACCGTAAATCCATTTCCGATAATTGTCTGATAATCCGTCTTGAGTATCGAGGTAGTCTTTGATGGAATCAGTCAATGTGCGCCGCGCTATCTTGCCCTCTAATCTAGCTTTAAGTCGTGCATCTCGTTCAGCTTCTGTACGAACTTTTCCAAATTTAGCGTCGGCACGTCGTTCTATCGATTCAGCAGTACAAGATTCAAGCAAATCCATTGCTTTGTCGTTGTTATTTCTGGCGAAATAACCCCAAACCTTAGAAACATCATCAATGCTCATTGCTTTGATTTTTGAATTGTTTCCTTCGATTTTTATTTCAATACTCTCGTACCGGAACCCTTTATCTTGTAAGGCTTGTAGGATTTTAGGAGTCTTTTTGTTTAGTTGCGAAAACCAGTTATTGGCGATCCCTATGGCAGCGAGTGCTTGAGTTTGACTTAATCGATATTCGCCATCGGGCATTAGAAAAACCTCAAGCTCAATATCTCCAAGGGTAATTGTTGTTCTTTGAGCTTTTGATGTAGAGTTGTTGTTAGCCATTTTATTTGCTTAAGAAATGGGATGGTTAGCGGAGCCGAGTGTTGGTAGCACTCTGGCAATCGCGTTTCACATATTATATTGCAAAATAAAATATT
>JAQYWN010000900.1 GCA_029379265.1 Rhizonema sp. NSF051 | reverse complement strand
ATTTTATACTAAATATAATGTAAATTTGTGTGAATTTACGTCAACTTAGATACGTATATTTCCTTCTGAAATACTTTTTGTACTTTACAATACAAATTTTTGAATTTAATGTAAAATATTATTACAAGTCTTAGTGTTAAGTACAAGAGCGATTCATGGTCAATGGTTTTTGAACTGGCGATGATTCTCTCATATTCAAAATAGCTAAAAGAGCTAAAGTCCCGTAAGTCAGTGATATGCCCAATCAATTTGCAGAAAAGCTGTCTGCTCAGACACCTTCGTTCCATGCTCTTACTGTTGCTCCTGCAAAAGTCATTCGTGGTGCGGGAATTTTAAAAGAGGCAATAGTAGCCATAAGCACTTTGGGCAGCCGCCCAATGATAGTGGGAGGCGATCGCACTCTTGCCATTACCCAACACAACTGGCAATCATCTCCGAAACAGCAATTGGATTTTGCTCAAGCTTCTTATGCTCCTAATTGTAGTGAAGCGAGTTTATTATCTTTGAGGGCGGCAGCAAAAAAACACAAAGCTGATGTGATTATTGGTGTTGGAGGTGGGAAAGCACTGGATACAGCCAAATTAGTTGCACATCAATTGTCACTGCCAGTAGTGACAATTCCTACCTCAGGGGCTACGTGTGCGGCTTGGACTGCCCTCTCGAATGTTTATTCTGATCAAGGTGCGTTTCTCTACGATGTGCCACTCTCTGGCTGTCCCGATTTACTTATTCTGGATTACGACTTGATTCAAACAGCTCCTCCACGTACACTCGTGGCGGGAATTGGGGATGCGATCGCCAAGTGGTACGAAGCCTCTGTCAGTAGCGGAAACTCAGAACAAACCTTAATTATTGCTGCAGTCCAACAAGCACGAGTTCTGCGAGATATCCTCTTCCAAAATTCTACTGCTGCCCTCAATGAACCTGGTGGCGAAGTTTGGCGACAAGTCGTAGACGCGACGGTTTTACTTGCTGGTGTCATTGGCGGAGTAGGAGGGGCACAATGTCGTACCGTTGCAGCCCATGCCGTGCATAACGGTTTAACGCATATTTCTCCTCACGGCAGCATTCACGGTGAAAAAGTCGCCTATGGTATATTAGTGCAACTGCGTTTAGAAGAAACAATTCAAGGCAATCAACTCGCCGCAACTGCACGGCAACAGTTATTAAAGTTCTACGCCGAGATTGGATTACCACAAAAATTGAGCGATTTGGGATTGGGCAATATCACCTTGGGCGAATTGCAACAAGCGGCTGAAGTTGCCCTAAATCCTCATTCTGACATTCACAGGCTACCATTCAAAGTCGCGACCGAACAGTTAATGGCAGCGATGATTTCTACCACCGCACCAGCACAAATGATTAATAGCGAATTACTCCAAAATTGAACTCTTTAGTAATTAGACAATGACTTTGAATTGGATAGCCCCGGCTGAACGTATACAAAAACTACCACCTTATGTCTTTGCCCGTCTGGATGAACTCAAGGCTAAAGCACGCGAACAAGGGCTAGATTTAATTGATTTAGGCATGGGAAACCCCGATGGGGCAACACCGCAACCAGTTGTAGATGCAGCAGTGAAAGCTTTGCAAAATAGTGCCAATCACGGATATCCTCCTTTTGAAGGCACAGCAAGTTTTCGCCGTGCAATTACGAGTTGGTATCGTCGTCGTTACGAAGTCGATTTAGATCCAGATAGCGAAGCATTACCCTTACTCGGTTCCAAAGAGGGATTGACTCATCTAGCGATCGCCTACATTAACCCTGGTGACTTAGTTTTAGTACCGAATCCTGCCTATCCGGCTCATTTTCGAGGCCCGGCGATCGCTGGTGGTAAAGTTCACAGTCTGATTTTAAAACCAGAAAATGACTGGCTGATTGATTTAGCAGCAATTCCCGACGCCGTTGCCGAACAAGCAAAGATGCTCTATTTCAATTATCCTAGCAATCCCACTGCTGCCACTGCACCCCGCGAATTCTTTACAGAAATCGTCGCCTTTGCCCGAAGATTTGAAATTTTGCTAGTTCATGATTTATGTTATGCCGAGTTAGCTTTTGACGGCTATCAACCCACAAGCTTGTTAGAAATTCCTGGAGCAAAAGATATTGGTGTAGAGTTTCATACCCTCTCCAAAACATACAACATGGCAGGTTGGCGAGTCGGTTTTGTCGTTGGTAACCGCCATGTGATTCAAGGATTGCGAACATTAAAAACCAATCTCGATTATGGCATTTTTGCCGCTTTGCAAACAGCAGCAGAAACTGCTTTGCAATTGCCGGATGTGTATTTGCAGGAAGTTCAAGAACGCTACCGTATCCGTCGCGATTTTCTCATCCAAGGGCTATCACATTTGGGTTGGAATGTCAATAAAACTAAAGCAACAATGTATCTCTGGGTGCCTTGCCCAGTTGGTCTTAGTTCCACAGATTTTGCCCTTGATGTATTACAGAAAACTGGAGTCGTCGTTACTCCCGGTAATGCCTTTGGAGCGGCGGGTGAAGGATATGTGCGAATCAGTTTAATTGCTGAGTGCGATCGCTTAGGTGAAGCTTTGTACAGATTTAAACAAGCTGGCATTCATTTTTAACATATTACAATTTGTCAGAAGTTATAGAGATGTTGCGTTTTGTTGCGTCTCTACAAAAGTTAGGAGAGATGCTGAAAATATATCTATAGTAGTTTGCACTTATACCTATTTTCCATTTAAATATTTAGATACATTTGGAGAGGAAATAAATATGGCATCCGTCGAATCTCTAGACTCAACATTGGTGATACAGGGAATTTCCGAACCAACTATACTGCGTTATTTTGAAACTTTAAACGCAGGAGCATTTGAAGCGACAGCAGCTTTATTCGCTAGTGATGGTGTTATGCATCCCCCATTTGAATCAGGTGTTGTGGGACCACAGGCGATCGCTCATTTCTTACAACAAGAAGCTCAAGATATTAAAGTTTACCCTTCTGAGGGAATTATAGAAACCTTAGAAGATGACCAAATCCAAGTTCAGGTGTCAGGCAAAGCACAAACTTCTTGGTGCGGCGTTAATGTCCTGTGGTTGTTTATTCTCAATCAATCACGGCAAATTCTTTACACAAAAATCAAACTTTTAGCTTCTCCTAAAGAGTTACTTTCCTTGAGACGGTGAGAAGACTTACTAAACAAGGCAAAAGTAAAAAGTTTATAGGAATAACATCGGTTTAAAGGCACGATTATCTATTTAGGTAAAATAAAATTCATAGTAAAAATATATCCGTCAGAATAGTTACCTACAC
>JAQYWN010000899.1 GCA_029379265.1 Rhizonema sp. NSF051 | reverse complement strand
CAATAACACAAGCAATAAAATACATTGTTTCATGGCATTTTTATCTGTATTTTTTGTTACATGTATTGTTCCAAAAAGTTTAACTAATGAATGGTTTTACTACTTCAGTTTGTTTTTGTTGATGCCTTTTATATTTTTAGCAACGCAAAAAAATAGAGTTGATCAATTTTTGGGTGAGCTTTCTTATCCTATTTATATTTCCCATTGGTTTATCTTACACTTGATCGGAAGTATATTCGCCAAAAAGTTTCCTCAAAATAACCAGTTTTTAGGACTTGTTTTATTGTTTCTAACAATAGGACTTTCTCTACTATTAATTAAATTTATTATTAATCCAATGGAAATACATAGAAAAAACGTGACTAATAAATTTTTATCTCAAGCAAGTGAAATCCGCTGACAAAAAGGCATTGCATTAATTGGTAACGTTATATTTTTGTATTAGATAAGTCAATGCTAAGGAATAGGGTTATTAAATAGCAAACACTCTTGATCAACAAGTATGCTGTTCACTCGTATACATATTAAAGATTATCTTGAATAAGCAAAATGAAAATTTAACTTATGTATTTTCCTTGTCCTCATCTCCCCACCCGCCTAAATGAGCAAATTTAATGTTCACAAACTCAGAACTTACACCTCAGTCGTTAGCCTTCCTAGCTCCATTTGTACAACAGAAAAAGCGATTACTACTTAGGACATTCTGGATAATTACCTTAGGATTATTTTTGTTTGAACTATACTGGACTGAAACTAGTTCTTTAGTCAGTAATTTTGGAGCTATTTTAATCACTACAGCAGCTCTTCTACCCAGTTACCTGTGGTGTTCTGGTCTCGCACAGGGAATGCCTATTTTTCCGCTTTTTGCCATAACCTTTATTTGGACTCATGCCTTACCTTTAGTAGATAACCATCCCAAGGTAATTACTTACTCAATTGCCAGTCAATTCTACGCTAGTTGTACAGTTGCAGGTTTTCTCTTACTTGGAACGTTAATCTGGTTCCAATTTGTTAAATTTGCTCCTTTGCCTCCTAAGTCTTATCGTGCCTTGGGTAGTTACAAGGGTGATGCATTTCTTTTATGGGTTCTAGCTGCTGGCGTTCTCTTCAATATGTATTTCAGTGGCGGCTGGTTTTTTCTTGATGGAGGTATATTTTCCATTATTCGTGGTGCAATTCTGGGATTAACAGCTCTTGCTACGTTTGTACTTGCTTATAAGTTAGGTACACAAGAACTAAGCAAAGGGCAAGCTAATTTATTTTTATTTTTGCTAGTTGCCCACATGGTGACGAATGCAGTGGGACTACTCCTTGTAGGCACAGCGTCTACGTTTCTAATAACTACAATCGCTTTTATTATCGGTCGTCAAAAAATACCTGTTTTTACCATTCTGATTGTTTTGCTTTGCCTGTCACTGCTACACCTAGGTAAAGGAGAGATGCGAGCTAAATATTGGGTAAGCGGACAAAACACCTATGTTCAACCTTGGGAGTACCCAGCTTGGTTTGGCGAATGGATAGGTTACACGTTGAATGACTTTAATAAAGACCAAGATAATTTGCCAAAGTCAGAACAAAAACAATCATTTTTAGAGCGTTCTAGCGTTATTCATCTGCTGCTTTTAACTCAAGATAAAAGCCCCGATCCCCTACCTTTCCTAAACGGAGAGACCTACGCTATCCTACCCCAGCTACTCGTTCCGCGAATCTTCAATTCTAATAAGATTCGCAGTCATGAAGGTACTTATATTTTGAATATTCATTATGGATTGCAAACCCGCCAAGACACTCTGACAACGACCATTGGTTGGGGATTACTAGCTGAGTCCTATGCCAATTTTGATCTACTTGGCTGTGCTGGACTTGCCATTATTTTCGGGGTAGCCTATGGACAATCTACTCGTTGGAGTCTGAATACGCCAATTCTTTCAGATCGTTCTATGTTTGCCGTACTGATGATGACCTTCGCTTTTCAAACTGAATGGACGGCTGGAGTCTATGTCACAGCTTTATTTCAGTCTAGCATAGTGCTTGGTGGCATGATAGTGTTTTTGATGAAGTCCCATCACACATCAATTCCAGTTTTTACGAATAGAGCATAAATTCAGTGTTGCTATGAAAAAACTGGCTATTATCACCTCCCATCCGATTCAATACTACGCGCCTTGGTTTCGACATTTGGCTAGTAGTGCAGAGTTCGCCGTCAAAGTGTTTTATCTTTGGGATTTTGGTGTCACTCAGCAAATTGATCTGGGGTTCCAACAATCTTTACAGTGGGATATTCCACTCCTCACAGGCTACGATTATGAGTTTGTCGCCAATATCAGTTCTCATCCAGGGACTCATCACTTTTGGGGCTTACAAAATCCTTCTTTGGTATCGCAAATCAAAACCTATAACCCTGATGCAGTCTTGTTAATGAGTTATAACTATGCAAGCCTCTACCACTTTCTGTTTAATTGGAATACTCGCCAAGTCCCCTTGTTATTTCGAGGGGATTCCCATCGATTGTTACCTCCTACCGGACTGAAAGCGTGGGCGCGTCGGCAATTTATCTCTCTCATTTACCAGCGTTTTGCCGCCTGTCTTTATGTCGGTAAGGCAAACTATAATTACTTCCAACATCATGGCATTGTTGCCAACCATCTATTTTTCTCTCCCCATGCTGTAGATAATGATCGCTTCTTTTCCCAAGCCCAAACTGCTAAAGAGCAAGCAGTTGTTTGGAAAAAAGAATTGGGCATTCCTGAAACTGATGCAATCATTCTATTTACAGGTAAATTGGAAGTAAAAAAACGACCTCTAGATTTACTCCGCGCCTTTTTGCAGGCAAAACTATCTCAGGTATCGCTGTTATTTGTAGGATCTGGTTCTTTGGAACATGACCTGAAATCGGAAGCTATAGGGCAGAGAAATATCTACTTTGCTCCCTTCCAAAACCAAACTTTGATGCCACGTACATACGCAATTGCAGACTTAGTAGTACTACCCAGCTATGGAATCTGCGAAACTTGGGGACTTGTTATTAACGAAGCGATGTGTCTAGCTCGCCCAGTCATGACTAGTACCCATGTAGGATGTACTCAAGACCTTGTTCATCCCCATCAAAATGGTCTAATTTTCATTGCTGGTGATGTACCCAATCTTGCTCATAGTTTGCAGGAGGCACTCTCAGATCGACAACGCTTACAGCAGTGGGGAGAGAACAGCCGAAATATCATATCTCAGTATAGTTATACTCAAGCAACTCAAGGACTTTACCAAGCCCTAAAATATAT
>JAQYWN010000898.1 GCA_029379265.1 Rhizonema sp. NSF051 | reverse complement strand
CGCAGATTAATTACCCCAGATAATTATACTATGTGCATTTACCCGGATTTGATATGATAGGTGGAAAGAGTTCAACGCTTAATCTAAATCTGAAACAGCAAGGGGCAAACATCGTTGGCACGGCAACGATAAACGGAAACCTATTTCCGATGTTTGCAGTTCGCTACAAATAGCTGATTACATGGACTTGTTTGTCCAAATCTTGGGTAGAAACTTCTGTTTCACAAAGCTCGGTCGCAATGTTGGTGTGACCACTTTGATGCTCAAGGATTGCTTTCATCCAATCCTCCCTACAGCGCTTATCTGCTATCTCAATGGTGCAAGCTAAACTTGCATAGATCCCTCTAAGTTTAGTTAAAGATTTAGCAGTTAGTTGAATTGGTTCGTAAATAGGGTGTGTCATTATATTTTGAATTTACACTAAACACTCTCGCAGTAAGGCTTTAGCCTTTTCTTATTGGCATTGCTGGCTGTGGAAGGTGAGCGATCGCTCTTCCTTGATGTCTTCCAATTGAGCAAGGGATTTGGAAGTCAGTTAGGCTGACTTATAGATTGGATGCATAATATTGACAGTCCAAGTAAAGTCAGAAATAGAATTCCTGATTGAGTTACCGGGCGGTCGTATTGGGCGATACGGCGATACTGCGGAAGCCTGCGAGCATCGCGAACTTCCAGGTGGGTGATCGCTCTTTGTTCAAGCCGATAAATCTATAGTATTGGCAAATTCACTACGATGTCAATACTAAAATCATTACAGTTGTCATTACCGCCAGACATTGCTACTTTTGGGATAGAACCACGAAGGGAAATTCAATGAACGCAAAACGAGAAAGGACTTTCATCCAAGTTCAGATAGATCCAGCAATGAAAGCCAAGTTCACACACAAGCTGGAGCAAGAGGGTAAAAAGATTACTGATGTTCTTTTAAAGATGATTGAGGATTACGTGGATGAAACAGAGAGTATTGACGTAATTGATCTAAAACACCGAGTAGAAACGTTGGAACGCTTAGTACACGAAAAGAACTCGGCACTGTTGGGGGAATCAGCCGCCTGAGGGAGGAAAACGATTCTCTCAGGCGCACACACAATCAAATGCTATCTTTGCTGAGTAAAGAAAGACCCGCCATTGACAAATCGGCGGGTTAATTGTTTTTATGGAGCTTGTCTGTAATGACAATGTATTGATATAATCATTGCAGACGACAAAAAAACAGTTTAACAAATGAACGTGATCACATTAGAGCAAATCAATCTACTCGATCTGCCATCACTCCCGTTGTCTCGCTTGGGGGAGTTGCCGGAGGTAAAAGCTATATATTTCTCTTTTTCTGACGAAGGAGAAGTTCTATACATCGGTCAAACTACAAACCTCAAGAATAGATGGGTGAGCCATCACAGATTTAAAGAGCTTGCTACCAATTCTTGTATTAAAGTAGCATGGCTTGAGATTACGGACGAATACGATTTAAATTCCATAGAAGAGTTAGCCATCAAGCATTTTAAGCCTACACTTAATTGGAAAAGGAATGCTTTCCTTAATGAGATCAACAGAGGCGACAAAGCTATTGATCAAATAGCGGATATAGAAAGAAGGCTTGTCGTAATCGAGAGATTAGCGGATAGACTTACTACAGTCGAGAGATTAGTTCTATGTCTCCATAAAATCAAAAGTCTCAAAGCAGAAAATCAACTCCTTAAAGAGAAAAATGATCGCTTTAAAGTTTGGCGTGACTTGACTCTTGCTGTTACCACCCTTGCACCAACCGATACGGCTGAGTGAAATCGCATAGACCAGCCTGATCGCCTAACTGAACCTTGACAAACACGATATAGATAAAAACCTTGAGGGGTAGCACTTGTGTAGATAGCCAAAACACAAGCGCGATAGGTAGAGGATTAATAAGTAATCGTCATATTGGATAATCAAAAAAAATGGGGTTGATAAGGGATCGCCTACTGATTAACTGGTAAGCGATTACTTTCACTCTTGTTATTTCAACTTTCAATCAACAACCTGACTCCGAAGGATCAATAATGCACATGTTAGATTTAGCATCTTTCATCAGTTTTTGTGATTGTTGATCTAAGTTATCAAATTCTCGTTGGGCTTGCAAAACATCCGTCTTTGCTGACAGGCATTCCTTTTCAGACAGTAGATGTTGCTCGCAAGCTAGGGAATCCAGTTGACTATACAAAAACCCAGCGATGCGCGGACATCCTGGGTGTGGCTAACGTTTTATAGAAGAACACTGAAAATTATAAGACGAATCAACGTTACCGCGATCGCGCAACAACTAGTAAAACAGGTGATCGCCCATTCAAAAAAACGAATAGGAAAAAGCGACTACAATCCGGAAACGATATATTCCGATTTGTAGATTATTTGCAATAACAATCGCTGTATTCATGTAAACAAACCCCAAAAGCCAGTCACGGGAATACTTCGGTATTCCACAAACTACTTTTAGGCATTTAGTGTAGGGCAAGTACGGTTTTAAGAGGCGTTGTAAATAATTTACAATATCAAAAAGGGCGTTTGGGTAGTAAAAGGGAGAGCGACGCAATGAAAGCGCATTCCGAGGCATGTTTAGGATCTGATGATTCATTTAAAGACAAATTGTTACCATCCAGTAATGACAATTTACAACAACAAGCAAGTGCAAATTCTGAAACAAATGTTGTAGAATATGATATTAAGAAGGGGAGAGCTTTTCAAGCTTATCTGGCTTCCAAAAAAGAGCGCTCTGAAGTGTACCGTCGTCTTGCTGAGTCCTAACCCTGAATTTATTGACATTGAAGTAGCAATCGCGATTCATGATGACCAAATCGCAGAGCATGGAGGTAGCTTAGGATTACGAGATAGGGGATTGCTAGAATCTGCCCTATATCAACCTCAAGCTACTTGCTTTGGTGAATTTTTGCATCCTAAAATCTCAGAACAAGCTGCAGCTTATTTGTATCACATCGCCAAAAATCATGCGTTTATTGACGGCAATAAGCGCACTGCCCTTGGCGTAACAGAAGCTTTTCTACGCATGAATGGATATAATCTAACTTTGTCAGATGACGAATTGTACAAATTAGTTTTAGATGTATCCACAAGTAAACTAGAAAAGAGTGACGTTGCAGATGTGTTTACGCGTCATATTGTTGCTTTTCAATTAGACTAAACCAGCAAGCAAAGACAATCAAATAGTCTGCTATCAAAATAAGATTTACAGGGCGATCGCTAGCTCATATCTTGCACCTGGAAATTTGAATGTCAATTCCTTGACTAAGTGCTAGTC
>JAQYWN010000092.1 GCA_029379265.1 Rhizonema sp. NSF051 | reverse complement strand
TTTATTAACTGTATATCTAAGTTAATCATAATAATTCCTATTTAGCTCTAATGAATTCTAGTCAATTATCTCAATCATTAGTTGCTATGTACTAAATATATCCGTTTCTTCCGGGTGTGACAGTGGTGGGTGCGGAACGTGGTTGTATAGAATGAGCAGAGGTTATGGAAGCAAACTTGGTATTTTATTGTGAATCATTTGCTGAGTTTGATAGGTAGTACCATAGCCACCCTGAATAATTTGTTTTTCATGAATAAAATTTAGGAAGCTCATCGTTAACAATGCCTGACAAATGCACATAAGCGTCAGTAAAAGGCGTGAGACTCTCCGATATTGTGGACGATTATAGGAACTAAACCATGCCATCCAAGCAAGCCAAAGCTGCGGTAAGTTAAACAAAATAATCAAGTAGTGTAAGTAGACAGGAGCAACCCATACAGTCAGTAAAATGCCATATCCCAAAAATGCAGCACCAATAGCAAGCGTACTATTTGATAAGCGACCGATCAAATAGTTAAAGGAAAGGGGTTGCTCTTTGCTCACTTGACGAATGAAGCGGAACAGAATAAATGTAAAGAGACAAATGGTAGCGATAAGCAGAGCTGCTACTAAATAGATTGGTTTTCCTGCCACAGTTGGCTGTGATAAAAAATCGAAGTAGTCTTTGCCTAATGAATATTTGAGATCTAGTCCAAGCGACATATTGAACCAATGCCGATAAAAAGATAGGTCTATATAGGGTCGGCGAACTGGTCTACTTGATTGAAGTGTGAAGACTAACCACGGTATTAGAGAAATAGAGCCAAGCAAGCTACCTAAAAGCCAGTAAATCCAACGGACTGAGTTGCGCTCAAACAGCAAAGTCCAGATTAGAAAACCTGCGGTAAAGAAAAAACCGGCCAACTGAATCTGTCCTAGGCAGGCACCTGTAAGACCCCAAAGAAAAGCTCCCCAAGGAGAGCTACGACACCACCAGCCAAAGAACATCGTTAAGGTAAAAATCGGAAAGACCGAGGGGGACCAAATCTTGCGATGAAACAAAACCGACAGGGGATTGACACAAACAAGCGCAAGCGACCAAAACCAAGGTTCACGTTCACTGGAATCAATGCAGTAGGAAATAAACAATGGTAACAAAAGTATCGTTACGATATTCGTAATTTGTACTGCACGTGCCAACTCAGGTGGATCGATGACTTGAAACAATTTACTGAGGACAATAAATACCCAAACACTCATTCCTGGATTAAGTATACCTGCACTCGACTTCATCCCAAGAGTTGGTATATGACCAGTTTTGCTAAATTCTTGCGTTTTTTCAAAAAGCCAACGTTCATCTCCTTTGTACTCCATATCACTAAGCCAGATGGTCCGAAAGATGACACCTACAATAACTGCAATCACAAAGCCGCATGACCAAATGCGCTTATAGAGCGTACTAATACTCATAAACGAAAGGAGATATAACTTGTGTCTCATTTTACATGGACTCTAACACGCTCATGCCAAGTAACGCCGTAGCGGTTCCTGGTTCTGGAACTGTTTTGACAGAACCGCTTATCTTAGCCTGTCCTTTTAAGTCAACTCCTACCTGTAAGCTGAGTGGTTGGATTTGGGAAGAGACGAGTGTACCAGTAGCACCCTTGAATCTACCCTCCCCACCAGTAATGCTGACTGTGGCGGAAGATTTGACTGTGAGAGTGTTGAAATCAATCAACCCGGTACCACTTTCAGTTCCAAACAGCTTATCGCCATCACTTCCAGAGAATGTGACATAGCCAGATGATACATCTTGTAAGCCGAAAGCCTTTGGATCTGTGTTGAAGCTGTATTCACCAGTAGTAAAGTTAGTCTGGGAGTAGCTCAAGCTATCCACCTTGGTTAAACTATACGGGGCATTTGTACTCGAGCCTGAGAGAAAAATCTGTTCGAGGTTTGGTGTTAGATCACGAGCAGTCGCTAGTATGTCGTAGTCGGCGTTGAATGGATAGGTCGTTTGTGCCTTAGCCGGAGCTACACCTAATCCACTACTCAACAAAAGAGACGCAGGAATGTGCCACAAAGTATTTGAGCGGAACATCACAATCTTTCCTTAGAGGGTGTTTAACTTGATACCAATAGTATTATGTCTCCAGAAATGAATTGTGCGTCAACCCAAATCTTTTGAGTAGAAAAAGACAACAAGGAGTTTTCATCCAAGCGAGTATTTGTTGGACACCGAATTCGTGAGGCAGCGCGTTGCGCCTTTGCGCGAGGCTAATTCATACTTCAAATATGCAACGCCCGAATTTCTTATCTGGTAATCAAGGCGATCGCACTCCTCATTAAAAGAATGTTTGCACGGGTAATCATTAGTACCTTGTGCAAAGATGTTTGAATTAGCGACTTGCACAAGGTACAAGAACTTTTCAGCTATATAGAAGATGATGTGTTACTCTACATTATCCATAGTTTGAAACTGCCACCCAGTCGTGTTTAGTACGTAGCAAGCTTTTCTGGTACCTAAGAGCGTGCATAGCTAGCTACATGGTGTGTAAGGGAAGGGTATTGGTGCTGTTGATAGATGAAAACAATCATGATCTCACCTTTCTAAGTACTTAAGCAAAAATATGTATACATTTTCTAGAATAGATGATATTGTGGGTTCACACAAGGGGTGCAGCACTAGAGCCAACGCATTCATAGCAGATTTTAATCGGATGAAGTATATCCATAACGTAAAAGCTTTGCTCTCGCAAAGCCTTTACCCGATGTATCTTACTGAATCACAAACTGCGCTCAATTCTGAAATCCATGCCTAGTAAGGGTTTTCAATTCTTGCTCCAAAAGTAAATAATGCTTGAAACCTTTGCCCAGTAGGCATTTTCATGCATATAATGCATTGGTCATAGGTGCAAAAAAGGCTGTTTCATTTTTTTCGATAGTTTTTAGATAAATCACAAGGCATTTATGGACTCAAAAATTTCGTCGCCAGATCGTCAAACTAACTTCGCTGAAGCTGAGGCAGACACCTTGTTCACTCACTATAGTCAGAGCGCTTCAGGCACTTTGAGTCAAACACAGACCGATACCTTGGTCAATGGTGGTGTGAGTCTTGCTTTAGCTAATGCTCAAGGTACTTTTAACGGCGACGCAAACTACTCTAGCCTCTTTGCTGACAGTTTTGGAATTAGTTCAGGCGGCACGACTCAGGTTAAAAGTAACAGTCAAACGACAGTCGCTGCAACTTTTTCACTCGCAGCTAATCAAACCTTCTCTTTCGATTTTTCCGGAGAGTTAGCACTACTAGTTAAAGAAATTGAACATTCTAAACGCGCATCTAACGAGGCTAAGTCTAAAACAGCATTCGTCGTTTTAGACACAACGAATGCTAATAAACCTCAGGTATTAGATTATTTTGGGATCTCAGGAGAACTCAGTTCCCCTAAAGATATCAACCGCTTCACAATTAGTGCTAGTGACCATGTAAAGATTCAGAATAAAAACAGACCTGATATTCATGGGTACCACGACATAGAATCTTTTGCTAGCAACGTCAGTGGGACTTATCGGCGGACTTTTGACCACTCTACCAACATCACTTTAGTCGAAATTAATGATACTTCTATAGCATTATCGGGAGATCCTTTAATCGGCACTCAAAATACTCGAGATAGCTTGACTAGTGGAGGCAACTATGGCAACTTTGTTGTCACAAAAGACGATTTCAAAGCTGGGAAGTATGATATTAGGAATTTTGAGGTTGGTAAGGATGAGGTAGATTTTCAGGGTTGGGGTAATATTGACGCCTCAGCTTGGTTTCAGGGACATCAACCAGTCGATACTGACAAAGGTGCTTTATTAACTGTGAGTCCAGGAAAATCCTTGTTGTTTGAAGGGGTTCATGCCAATCAACTGAATGCATCAGACTTCCATTTCCAATAACAACCTTCTCAAAAGAGAAAATTTACACGAATCAGGGTTGTATCTCACAAACCTTAGAACCTAACATTCCCTACCTGCGCCTTGTCACACTCCAATGAAACGGAGATATTTAGAACATAAGAACTATAGATGACTTCGATACAATGAACCACGGGTGCAATTCCTTTCGCTCGTCATATTGGTTGCCCAACATCAGGCAGCTTCAACCGAGTCTAAAATCGCGCCATTTCAATAGTTCTCAAGAGCAGCCCAACAACATTCTATCGGGTTTGTTATAGCCTATTTTACTCACCAATACCTCGTTTACCGCTCTAGCACTGACGCGGGTATAGAAAAATGGGGACTGTCATTTCGGATCTGCTTGGGCTTGAGCATCCATTAGTACTCAATCAACCCAAAATTGCCGTGTTAAAGCTTGCAGGGGAAGCAGGGGGAGAAAGAGATTTCTTCTCCTGCTATTAACCCCGTACAGTAGTCTTGGCAGACTACTAGTGAGATTAAAATTTGAGACTCCCCATACTTTGAGGTATGGGGATCTCACTACTGTAGATTACCTGTTGTAGTGGTTGTAGAACCAAGAGTAGTATTGGTCCCGATCGCCGTGGTAGCGGTTACGGTACCAGTCGTAGGTGTAACCGTCGTTGTAGGAGCGATTGTTGTTGTTGTACCAGGAGCGGTAGTCTGGATTACGATTTCCTACGTTTCTGTTGCCGTTGTAACGGTTGTAGAACCAGGAGTAGTATTGGTCCCGATCTCCGTGGTAGCGGTTGCGATACCAGTCGTAGGTATAACCGTCGTTGTAAGAGCGATTGTTGTTGTTGTACCAGGAGCGATAGTAGTCTGGATTGCGGTTCCCATTATCATTGCGATCGCGGTAGTAATCAGCTATAAGTACTGGTTGATTGTTACTACTAGATAAATGTGTTTTACTTAACTGCTGAGCCGCAGATGCAGGGGAAGCTCCCATAGAGACAAAAGGTGCCGCTATCATTGGGAGGCTAGCTAAAAACAAAATTTTACGAATCATACTTTCTCCTTGGAGAAATCCCAAACTTTTTTAAGTGTTTCTTTTAGTAGGTCTGTACTCATCAAATTATGCAGTCTATTACAAGGAGCGCTGGAATCAGGTTACTGTCCCAAATAGCCAAAAACCTTCTAGTTCAAGCTTTTTGAATTTTTTAGCATGTGAATGATCAAATGACAAGGCAGTGCTATTACTTCCTACTCCCCGCTTCAAAACAAACTACCTTAACTTTGGTCTAATCACTTGAAAATAGCTGTAAATTAGTCGAGTACTAGCCTAAACGCGGGTTTTGTTTGATGATTATACACCACATAAGGGCGTTCTATGTACCGTATAGTAGTAGCTGCCCCTACGGATGTATTTCACTCAGTTAAAATCCGCTATAATGATTATATCAAGTAAAAAGGCAAGATAAATCGTTTTTCAATATTGAAACAAACTTAATCTCAGGAGCAAGTAGAGTTTGGGACAATGCTCACAAGTATGTTGCACACATTAACATGAATTTTAATGAACGAGGAGCAGCTAGAAAAATTCGACTTATGTCCAATCCCAAATAGTAAGCTTGAGTGAAAAAATAAGTATGGCAACTCTATCTGAGTTGTTAGCAGTTCTTCTGGCTAATTGAATGTTAATAGTTGACTGTTGCTCGTCAGCTATTAACTATCCTAACTCAAAATTTGCAAATCCTCTACGGATTGCTATACTAATTACCAATACACCACATATGTCGCTCTTAACAACTTAGGTTACGTTAATAAAGTTTTTACTAGTCCAACACAGCATAAATAATCCGACAGTTTAAAAACCAGTCCATATATGTATTCTTCTTGACAAAACTCCTGTACGGGCGGGTTTAATAAGACGTTGAGTTGACTCACTCCTTCCTCTGAATTAAACCTGCCCCTACTCCTGACTCTCCGTACTAGTTAATAGAGTAAAGCTATGAAAGTAAAAGTTTTTAATTCCGAAAAAAATGTTCAAGTCATCTTGCTTGACTTTGATGAAATATTAGCTCATAAAGACGTATGCTTAGTAGGTCGGTCTCCTGACTGCGACATAGTTTTGGATAGTCCTGATATCAGTCGAGTACATGGTAAGTTTTTTCAGCAAAATGGAGACATTTATTATACTGACATTGGTAGCAAAAATGGCTCCAAAGTTAACGATGAAATTACAGAATTGAATCAAAATTATCTTTTAAACTCTGGAGATGTTATTGAGGCTGGCGAATTTGTCATTACAATCGCAGAAAGTATTGACATTCCTGAAAATGACGCAGTTATCGAAGATATAGATGTAACCGTATTTTCACCTAAACGCATTAATACCGAAGTTCAACCTGTAGAAAATGCTGGTGTTTTGGTTAAAGTGCCAACGCCAAATCCAGAAGACAGCGATCCGAAATACCAAACCAAAGCATTATTTGTCGCGATTAATCAACGCATCATATCAGAATTAAAAGCAGCAGGAAACTTGACACGTGAGGCATATATTAAAACGGTACGTCAAGCTCGTGAAACTGTCGAGAATAAAAAGCTCATCGATCCAGAGGAACTCGAAAATGAAGCACAGAAGTACTGGCAATCACTGTCAAAAGGGACTTCAACCCTCGGTAGCCGTTTGGGATCTGCTACTGTTAAGGGAGCTACAAATTTGGGAACTCGACTGGGATCTGCGGCTAAAGCTGCTTTCGGTGCGGCTTGGAAAGAAATGACTGCTCCTAAATCTAATTTGGCAAAAGAATCCAGTCAGTCTCAGCCAATAAGTCATCCACCGGAAGTATTCATCTCTGCGGAAAATCCCGTGCAACCTTCTAACCCTGAGTTAAACAAGCCTATTGCTGAAACTACAGTGCATCCCACTCATTCTGAAGATGCTATCGATCTAAGGAAGGACAATCAGGTGAAAGATACGCGAACTCGAGAGTGATCAAAGAGAGCTTGCGATCGCAAGCTCTTTAATTTGAGAGAGTTGCAAGAATTAAACTCCCAATTTCTTTAAAAAGTCGGGAGTCTTGCTTCTCACCATATGTTCTCTCAGTACATGCTTGTCTCACAAGGATGAGATCAATAGAAATGTTGCGAAAAGTAATTATGCGTTTGTCAGAATTGAAGGTAGGGGTGAGGAAAGCCGTTCGCTCTTAGCCGATGTACTTCACCAAATCGCAAACCTCTATAGACTAACGTTTAACTTTGGTGTAATTTGAATCCGTTAGTAGTTGATCAATTGTGTTCGTCTTCCTCGTGTGGCTTGGGTTTTTGTTGTTCAAACTGCCGATTGACGGTGTCTCTCACTTTTTGCTCAGCAGCGTTCGTCGCATCATAGGTTAAGCGATTGATAGTAGTACTGAATAAGTTTCCGAAGAATCTTGTAATTTCTTGAATAATTTCTTGCATAACTTGAATACCCTAAAACTGCAACTTAAATTCTTAACTTGACCGTTATTTAATGAAGCTACCACAGCTTAAATGTAGAAGACTATTAACCAAAAGTCGAGTCAATTCTTATGTACAGGTGGGTTGAATGTACATAAGACAGATGGGAACTCTTCACAAACCCTTCCCGACACCAGTTCTTATGTACAGGTGGGTTGAATGTACATAAGACAGATTGGAACTCTTGACAAACCCTCGCCTACACCAGTTCTTATGTAGTAAATATAATGAAATTCAAAGTCTTTTTTCGGATGAATTGATTCTGTTTTATTTTATAAAGGAACAGTACTAGACTTTAGTCAATTTTTCCTAGCGCTTTTAAAGATTAGTATTAGGAATTGATTGCCTTTGCTTGCTGCTTTCAAGATGAACCGCACACCCACAACTCCTTGGTACAAAGCCAACACTCACCATCTACACACAGCCTTGTCTGCAGTCGATCAAGCTGTTGAAGATTATAGCGATCGCCAAAAACAGCAGCATACGGATATTCCATCTGCTTTGACTGAGATGGCGACTACAATCAGCCCTCCAAGCTTGGAACATCTCTGTACCACATTCCATCTGTCTCCTTTTGAGCGCGAAATCTTGTTATTATGCGTTGCTCAGGCTGTCTTGCCTTACTTTGCTCAAGTGTGTGCTCAAGTTCAAGAAGATCAGCATTTAACTTATCCAACTTTCAACTTAGCTATGAGCCTGTTCTCAGATGCTGAGTGGAATGCTGCCTTACCTACTGCTCCCTTACAATATTGGCAATTGCTGCAAGTTGCAACTGGACAGGAACTGACACGGTGTCGCTTACAGATAGACAATAGTATCTTACTTTATTTGCTAGGGTTACCGTATCAAGATGATCGCCTCATCCACTTGATGCAGCCGCTAGCTGATGGCAACACACCCCTACAACCCTCACACCAGCATTTAGCAGAACAACTGGCTGCCACTTGGTCACAACCAATCACTTTACCCGTTATACAATTATGTGGTATAGAAGTTGCTGAGAAGTGGGCGATCGCAACTGCAGGATGTACACTGGTGGGGCGAGCGCTGAAAGTAATGTCTGCACGGAGCCTACCAACAGATATCACTGACTTCCATTACTTAATGCGGAGGTGGGAACGGGAAGTCGCCTTAACGAATAGCGCTCTCTTGTTGGATTGCGAGCAGTTAGACTCAGCCGAACCAGCGCTTAAGGCAGCAACTTTACAATGGATTCAGAATACCAGCACCCCGTTAATCATCTCCACAGAAGAACGCCTGCTGTCACCACGCCGCCCTCTGATCACCTTCGAGGTATCAAAACTTACTACTATCGAACAGAAAAACCTCTGGCACAAGACTCTTGGCAGTGAAAACATTGATATTGATGGGTATTTGGAGACATTAGTTTTTCAGTTCAACCTCAGTACTCTGGCAATTCAATCTGCTTGTTTGGCAGTGAAACAGGATTCCTCAAAAGATCGAGGAAACGAGACTGCCATCCCTGATCGATTGTGGGATATTTGTCGGACAATGGCACGTCCCCGCTTAGACGATCTAGCCCAACGCATTCACTCAACTGCCACTTGGGATGATTTCGTGCTACCAGAACCGCAGCGTCAAATTCTGCACGATATTGCGACTCATGTCCGACAACGGGCTAAAGTTTATTTGCAGTGGGGATTTGCCAGTCAGGGGAGTCGTGGTTTGGGGATTGCAGCTTTGTTTGCTGGAACTTCCGGCACTGGTAAAACAATGGCAGCAGAGATTCTCGCCAAAGAATTGCGCCTAGATCTCTACCGTATTGATCTAAGTGCAGTAGTGAGTAAATACATCGGGGAAACCGAGAAGAATCTGCGGCAGATCTTTGATGCTGCGGAAGCTGGAGGTGTGATTCTACTATTTGATGAAGCCGATGCTTTATTTGGCAAACGCTCAGAAGTTAAAGATAGCCGCGATCGCCATGCCAATGTTGAAGTCGGCTATTTGCTTCAGCGGATGGAAGCGTACCAGGGTTTGGCAATTTTGACTACCAACTTGAAAAGTTCTCTGGATCAAGCTTTCCTACGCCGCCTTCGATTTGTGATCACATTTCCCTTCCCCGATTCTAAATCGCGAGCAGAAATCTGGCGACGCATTTTCCCCAAACAAACACCAACTCAAGATTTAGACTTTCAGAAGCTGGCTCAACTCAATCTAGCCGGTGGAAATATCCGTAATATCGCCTTAAATGCCGCCTTTGGAGCCGCAGAGGCAGAATCTCCAGTGATGATGAGACATATACTCAGTGCAGCTCAAAGTGAATGTATTAAGTTAGAAAGAACACTGACAGATACTGAGATAAAAGGTTGGGTTTAGCCAACTTTATTTAAAAGCAGACGCCGGAATTGAGGACGGCACTAGTACAACAAGGCAAAAGTAAAAAGTAAAAAGAAAGAACACTTATTCTGTAAGCTTTTTACCTGTTTCAGATGGGTGGTTTATTTCCGCCGATATGTACTAGTTCAAGTTCTACCGAGTGGTGCTGTTGTGGCTGAGAGGCTACAATTCTAACGTTGCTATTTGGATAAATTGCGAAAAAATTGTCTCGTTCCTTAAAATAGCTTTCGTGTGAAGTTTGTAATTGCTTTTAGATAGAGGATAAACGAATGACGACTCAAATGGTATCCACAGATCTGCTTAGCCCTTTTGATTTGCAAGGCTTGAAGCTCAAAAACCGAGTCGTGATGGCTCCCTTGACTCGATCTCGGGCAGGCTCAGAACGCATACCCAACGCCCTGATGGCAGAGTATTATGCTCAACGGGCAACGGTTGGTTTGATTATCACCGAGGGTACCGCAATGTCCACACAGGCTCTTGGTTGGCAACATACCCCTGGTATTTACACTCAAGAACAAGTTCAAGCGTGGAAACAGGTTGTGGATACAGTTCATGCTCAAGGAACGCCGATTTTTCTCCAGCTTTGGCATTCTGGAAGAGCTTCTCACAGTAGTTATCACGAAAATAGTCAGTTGCCAGTTGCTCCTAGTGCCATTAAGCTAAATGAAGAGTACATTCACACTGACACCGGCAAACAACTCTACGAAACGCCCCGAGCCTTAGAGACGAACGAGGTGCCTTTGGTTGTTGAAGATTATCGTCAGGCGGCTCTTCGAGCAAAAGAGGCTGGTTTTGATGGAGTGGAAATTCATGGAGCCAATGGCTATTTGATCGATGAGTTTCTGCAATCTAAGACGAACCATCGAACAGATCAGTATGGTGGGAGCCTAGAAAATCGCTATCGTTTTCTTAAAGAAATTGTTGAGGCGATCACAACTGTATTGCCGGCTAACCGAATAGGAGTGCGGTTGTCACCAAATGGTAATTATAATGATATGGGTTCGCCAGATTTCCGTGAAACCTTTTCTTACGTTGCAAAGCAGCTAGATGCTTTTGGTCTGGCTTACCTACATTTGCTAGATGGTTTAGGTTTCGGCTTTCACGAGTTGGGAGAACCTATGACGTTGGCTAACTTTCGTGAGGTATTTACAGGTCCACTCATAGGTAACTGTGGTTATACACAAGAAACAGCTTTATCTGCAATCAAGGATGGTAGTGCTGACTTGATTGCGTTTGGGCGACCTTTGATCAGTAATCCAGATTTGGTCGAGCGTTTTGCCAATGGCTGGCCTCTAAATCCACCACCTGAAATGGACATTTGGTATTCGTTTGACAAAGAAGGCTACACTGATTTTCCAACTTATCACCAGTAATGAACTACCCACCATTAATCCGAAGTATCGGATGTGGTGGGAGCTTCTAAATTCATAGGGATTGTCTTAGATTCGACTTGCACCCTTTGTTTGGTCTGACCTCCCCTCATCGCAGCAGTTATAGGGTTCCCTGCTTTTCGTTGGCTTTCACGCTCGATCACATTGACTTGTAAACTGCAACGAATCTAAAAGCTTGAAACGGATATTGCATTGCCTGGAAAAAAGACTCGTATGATAAAGGATTTCCGTTATTAAGGAAATCCTTCAGCAAAAATATCGAGTAATTTTGCTCGTGTACTAAAAAGTTATAGATGTCTTTAGGAACAACGCCAAACACTTCTAACTCTTTACTGATACAGTCCAGCAGTATAGTAGGATGAGAACGCTCCAACATTTTCTGACTCCCACGAAGTACAGATAGTTCTGCACCCTCAACAGTAATTTTGATATAGCCAATTTGGCGATCGCTTGGCACAAGATCATCAAGCGGCATACATTTGACACGAAGGAGTTCAAATTTTTCATCACCCGATCCATTCAAACGAAGTCCACTGTAAGCAGAACGGGTTGGTTGATAGTAAAACTCTACTTCACCTGTTGTGTCGCCTAATGCCATTTGGTGAACTTCTATATCTGGATATTTTCGTTTCAGCCAATTTGCCTTATGGGGAAGTGGCTCTATAGCTATATGCTTTCCGTGTGGCGAGAGTCTTTTAATTCTATTGATCATTGCGCCAAGATGACAGCCGACGTCTATACAATTCATAGGATCTCGTATAACCCGATCCATGACTTGATCGATTCGGGTTGGTTCTACAAAAACTTCTTTCAGTTCTGGAGTCTTCCATAGCTGTGGTAACTGTAACATCCCCCGCAATCCACGCGCCGGACTTTCAAGTGGTGTTCCAATTAAGACATGACCTGCGTACTCTTTGACTATAGACATACTTGACCTTTTCCCTGTATATTATGATACTTTTAAATTCACAAAAATGTAGACTTCAGAAAGAGCGGGCGATCAGATATGAACGCTCCCCAAGCCTCCCATCAGTTAATTTAACCTGCGTCGATTCAGTTTATAGGTACTAGAATCTTACAAGCACCAGAATTATACAATAAAGTTACTGCTTGTATGATATTTTTTGTTGGCTGTTCAGAATTGTGTTCAGGTACACTAATACAATCATTGTGACCCGTTTCCCAGACAATGTATAGTGCATTTGAGTCAGCAGACTGATTGGCTACATGATGGTCTTCATTGTAGCGTAGAGATATAAGCAATATCTACGATCTCAACCCTCGCTGACAATATTCTTGTGTAGTCGCCACTTGATCGCATCTCTCCTAAAATAGTACATTTATTCTATAAAGTGATGATTGGAGTTTGAATCGTAGTACAAGAAGTGTTCTTAACTACTTTTATTGCAATTTACGACTGTCGATGAGTACCATTGATGCCTGATAAGCAGCTGACGGACGGTAGTGTGTTTGTAGTGTTGACCAAAGCTTTGATGTCTCTTCCATGTTAAAAAACTCTGGGTAAATTTTGATCTGCCCTATTTGCTCAGCTAGCTCTGAGATAGACACTGTTGCCAAAGCTTGAGATAAGATACTATTCGTATTGGTATTTTTTAAAGCAGTATAAATGATATCACTTGTCAGAACCGGGATTTCATGCAACAACTGCATTGCATATCCTAGCAAGATTTCTGCTTGAAAATCTTTCGCTCCGTAGGCTGTTATTAAGTAGTGAAGATCAAGAGACAGGGGTGGATTTGCTCCTGTTGATTGAGGGTGACGCTGCCGCAGTTCCTGAGACACCCAGTCTACATTGCGATTTGGCGTGATCAGATAGAGATACACATTGATCTGAGCACGTTCGTCCGTTTCCACAGAAATGCGATCTGGCGGCAGGGCAGTCACAACCACATCGCCAACACTAGTTGCGATCGCATCAGTGACTAAACCGTTTTCGATTAGATCTTTCAGTACCGCAGTTACGGCGGCGATGGCAAGTGCATTACTCATTGAATTCAAGAGAATTCCGTGCGAGTGGATGGATCACTGTATCAAGCCCTCCAAAGTTGATGATGGCGGGAAATACCATTTAATTAAAGCATGTAAACCTGCTGCGTTTCCAATAGACTTTAAGACCAATTTAGTGCCATAAAAGATAGGCTCGTAGTTGCGCTTCAGCGCTCTCATATTGTTAGGACTTCAACATTTTTGACGAAGAAATAAGCCTCAAAACAATACAGGGCAAGAGAAATACACCAAATGCCTGAAACCCACATATATCAACAAAACAGGTAAACCGATGTCGAACTCTTTCTGTATATAGATTTAAGGTTCTTTTGTGCCTATTTTTTGTCTAAGTCCCATTAAGAGCGCTGAAGCGCAACTACGAACCTTTTAGAATTGCAAATAGATATCTCCGATAATTCTAGCTGTTCTCAGTTGTATCTCATACACTCTCACCGTCACCCCGCTCTTGAAGGACACCTCTGTCCCAAACTTGGGAGAGGGGCTTTCTTTTGAGAGCATGAGCGTATTTGAATCAAACGAAATCAGCACTTTTATGTTACTGACTCAATAACTCAACTAATTCGTTCTTTTTCTTCTTACTATAGCCTGATAATCCACGCGTTTTAGCCAGAGCTTTCAGTTCTGCACTAGTAAGTGTGTTCAAGGTAGTGGAGTCTTTGATAACTTCAGGCAGTGGTTGAGGAGTTAAGTAGAAAACCTCCTTCAAAGCATTTAGTTTATCACCTTTGGTAATGCCACACTTTAGTTTTGTAATTGGCTCTAACGTTGTCCAATTTTGACGAGGCGCTTCATCAATACGGTTTGTAGCCACTAAAATTTTGACACTTTTAAGAACACTATCTGGCTTCTCAATTAAATACTGAAGTGCAGCCTTAATTTCATCACTTGTGGCCGTAGAGAGATTAATTTTAGGTGGGCTCTCACCTGAGAGAACTTTGGTCAATTCAGTAGTTTCATCACTAGAATCAGCAATAATACACCAGATTTTTTCTAACCCAGCTTCTTCTGCAACAGCGTAGATAAATGAGTTACCAATAACTTCGTACTGATCCTCACCAATTTCTTGAACAATAATAGGAATCCAGTTACGGCTACCTGACTTGTTAAGAATTTTTGCGGTAGCTTTAATTAAAAACTCAGGAGCATCTATTCGCTTACCTAGTTTAACCTCATTCATATACAAATGCATCAAGTTTCCGATCTCATTTAAGTTGCTCATTGTAAAAAATACTCCTTCACTAAAGCTAAATAGTAATCACGGGCTATTTTATTTTTGTACGCAGCAGGTAGGTGAGAAAAAGCTGCGTTAGCTATATGAGCATAGCTTGGTAATTCAAAAATATGACGATCTCTTCTATTTTGGGTAGAACGGGGATAAAAATAAGGAAGTAAATCAAACTTGTTGTCTTTATCTTTCCCTGCCTGTTCTATAATGTTATCTATTGCCTGGTGTGTAGTAGACTCCTGTGCTTCTGTAATTTTTTCTCCATTAAAGAAAATAGGGAGTGCAATAGGTCCACCATCTTTCCTAATTTGTTGAATTTGAGGTATGAAATTTTTGATTGCTATAGCCGCATTCTCTAAAGAAAAGATGTTATTATGCTTAGTAGGAATAAGTAATACATCGGCAGCATATATAGCAGTTTGACTCAAGAATCGCCAGTTGGGTGGTGAATCAATGAGTATATAATCATACTCAGATTTCAAATTGCTTAAGATTTGACGAAGCCTATATAATTTCAACGTGTGACGTAGCTGATCTTCACCTATATCAATTAACTTTTCATCAGCAGGAATAATGTCAAATATTAACCTTTTATCTTTAACTTGCAATATATATGAATGTATTGCGTCTTTAAGAATAGCTAGATTATTTTTTTCTTCTAGAC